>CASESV010000061.1 GCA_949290735.1 uncultured Mycoplasmataceae bacterium | reverse complement strand
AATTCCATTTACATAATTACTTAAATTGTTTGTATTTACTTGATCTGCTGTGATACTACTTGCAGTTGATTTTGCAGTCAATGTAACAGCATTAACTTTGTTCATAAAGTTTTCTGGAATTTTAAAGCCGGTTACAGTGTAAGATTTATTTACATTTTCACTTGAGTCTTGTGGGTTTGAGAGATTTATTTACATTTTCACTTGAGTCTTGTGGGTTTGAGAAGTTGATGTGAACTACAATTGAACCTGCATAACGATCAGTTTCAATATTTGTAATGGTTACTTTAAAGTTATTACTTGAACTTGGAATACCATTTACATAATTAGATACATTACTTTTATTAACTTGATCTGCTGTAATGGTGCGAGCATTATCATTAGCAGACAAACTAACATTATTAACTTTATCCATAAAGTCACTTGGAAGTTTAAATCCAGTTACTGTATAAGTTCTTTGCGCGTTTTCACTTGTGTATGTTGGGTTAATATAATCAATGGTAACTTGAATTGAACCTGATGAATTATTTGGAATTATTTTTGATATTGTGACTTTAAAAGTATCAGTAGATTGAGGGATTCCACTTACGTATTGAGTAATATTTGCTACATTAATTTCGGATGCAGTTATTGTATTTGCAGTTGATTTTGCACTCAATGTAACAGCATCAACTTTATTCATGAAGTTTTCAGGAACTTTAAATCCAGTTACAGTATAAGATTTATTTACATTTTCACTTGAGTCTTGTGGGTTTGAGAAGTTGATGTGAACTACAATTGAACCTGCATAACGATCAGTTTCAACATTTGTAATGGTTACTTTGAAGTTATTACTTGAACTTGGAATACCATTTACATAGTTTGAAACATTACTTGTATTAACTTGATCTGCTGTAATAGTGCTTGCATTAGTGTTAGCACTTAAGTTTACATCATTAACTTTATCCATGAAATCACTTGGAAGTTTAAATCCAGTTACTGTATAAGTTCTTTGCGCGTTTTCACTTGTGTATGTTGGGTTAATATAATCAATGGTAATTTCTACATTAAAGGTATCAGTTGATTCTGGAATTCCACTAATGTAAGTGTTGATGTTTTCTTTTGTTAATTTATCAGCTGTGATACTACTTGCAGTTGATTTTGCACTCAATGTAACGGCATTAACTTTATTCATGAAGTTTTCAGGGATTTTAAAGCCTGTTACAGTATATTGTTTAGATATAAAATTAGAATCATTGTCACTATAATCAATTGTTACAATTATCTTTCCTTCATTTACATATGTCTCAATATTATTTAAACTCACTTTAAAATTGGAAGTTGAATTTGGTATTCCATTAACATGTTTCTTAATGTTGTCAAGATTAACTTCATTAGCATAAATAACATTTTGTGATGTTGACTTAATAGACAAACTAATAGAATTAACTCTATTTTCAAAATCTGAATATGAATTAAATCCTCTAATATCATATTTTTGTGTTTTTGAATATGATGCAGTTGAATTTGGATAGTTTTTGTAGAATTTAATGTAAGCTGTTAGAATATTTGCATTTTTTGCTAATGTTTGAACAATTTCAGTTTTAGTTCCATTTTCATATTGTTTTTTAGGCAGATTATCAACATATTTATCAATATTAGATTTATTTACACTATTTGCAGCAATTTGTTTTCCTAAATCATTTGCTTTTAGCGAAATAGCATTTTGATTGTATTCAAAAACAACATCATTTACATCATCAATTGTTTTATCAATATCTTCATCAGGAATATTAGGTATTTGTTGTACATCTCTATCATTAGTTGAACTACATGAGACAACAATTGGAGTAAATACTATTGGTATTAAAAATAATGATGGAAATAATATACTTTTTTTAAATTTATTTTTTTTAAATTTCATAATTACCTATTAACTATATGATTTCACTAAATCAGACATAGTTTCATATACATTTCCCTTATAAATAATAAATTTCTTTTTTTGTTTGATTTGTTCTTGTTTTAAATTATATTTGTACATTAAATATGCATCTAAATTTTGTTTAGCTGTGTTTATAAGTACACCATCTTTATTGTATGTATCTATAAAGTAGTATACTTGTCCATCATTATCATGATATTTAATTGTATCAAATGATTTTATATTGTCTTTTTTATTAAACTCAACTAATTTATCAAATGAAGGATTTGATTGCATATTTATAATTGGTTTAACACTTGCTATTTCTAACATATCTTCAATTTTTGATATTGTTTGTTCTCTTAGCTCCTTCTTAGCTAATTCTTTAGCCATATAATCATTACCATTCACTAAACCATCACTATTTTTATAGTTAGCACTATGATTAACTATATATTTGTTTGGATCAAAATCATCATATAATTCTTGTTTTTGTTTTATTGATAAAACTTGA
>CASESV010000060.1 GCA_949290735.1 uncultured Mycoplasmataceae bacterium | reverse complement strand
AACATATTCTATATCTTTAGGATATAATAAGGCAAGGAAGAAAATGCACAATATTTTCACATTTTTAAATTTAGGCTCATTTTCGCTGCAAATTATCAAGCTCATAATTACGTAGACCAAGCATTTGACAACCAGGATAATTTATTTATAATGATTAGTAATGGTTTAAAACCAAATAATACTAAGGATAATAAAGTGAAATTAGATGAAAACAAAATAGCAGAGATAATTATAGCTACTGTTCAACCAATGATTGATAAAGCTTTTCAAAAAGTTCAACCAATGCTTGATAGGGCTTTAAAACCAATAAAAAAAGATATTTCTGAGCTTAAATCAGATGTTTCTGATATTAAAAAAAGATTAAGTGTTCTTGAAAGAGAAGCAACTAAACACAGTTGAGACCTAACTTTTAACAAAAAATATTATTAAAATTTTAGTAAAAATATGTTGCTCATTAATGTGATTATGCTATATTTAAGTTATGCAAATAAGTAACATTTTTATACATTTATATACACAAGCTGAAATTGGACAAACAACTGTTAGTATTGAAGCAAATCCCTTATATTACATTGGTGCTGCTATATTTTTAGTTTTATTCTTTGTATCACTTATATTTGTTTGGTGAACACATAAGAATAGAAATTATGAACCTGTTTATAATTTAGAATCAAAATTTGCTTGACTTAAAAAATTTTGATACAAAAATCGTTTTACATTCTCAGTTTTCTTATCAGTGATTCTTTTACTTACATCTATATCATTTTTTTTAGTTGCAAGTGGTTCACTATAGCATTTTTTTAATAATTTAGTTAGAAAATTTGTTTTTTTGTTATAATATTCAAGTCTATATATTTATAAATATATAGATATTAGAAAGGCTATAATGGAAAAATTAGACAAAGTTAAAAAAGCTGAATCGACTAAAGAAACTAAAACAAAAGTTAGTAAATCTGAAGTTGCAAGTGCAGGTAATAGCGCTGGGTCAAACCAGAATGTCAATGCTAATTCAGCTAAAAATGAACAGCAATTAATAAGTGCAAACAAGTTAATTTCTGTTGGCGCACATATAGGACTTCATCCTGCAAAATGAAACCCAAAAATGAATGCTTATATTTTTTCAAAGAAAAATAGTAACCACATTATTGATATTAATAAATCATTAGTATTTTTAAGAGTTGCTTGTAATTTTTTAAGACAAGTTTCAGCAACTGGTGGTAAGGTTTTAATTGTTGGAACTAGAGGAAAATTACTAAAAGAATATATTAAAGCAGAAGCTGAAAGATCTAATTCTTACTATGTTACCCAAAGATGATTGGGTGGAACATTAACAAACTTTAAAAATATTCGAAAATCAATTAAGAAAATGAATGACAATGAAAAAGCGATTGCTGATGGTGTCATTAATAACTATACAAAGAAAGAACAACTATTAATACAAAAAGAAACTGAAAAACTTCAAAAGTTTTATGGTGGGATTGGAAATATGAGAAATATTCCAAATGTTTTATTGGTGATTGATCCAGTTAATGATATTAATGCAATTTTGGAAGCAAAAAAATTAGGTGTAGTTGTTGTAGCATTAGCAAATACTAATGCTGATCCTTCGTTAATTGACTACATTATTCCAGTTAACAACTATGCAATTAAATCAGTTGTCTTATTATTAAACATTTTAGTTGATGCAATTTGTTTAGGACAAGGTTTACCAACTAAAGTATCTGGCATTCCAGAAGATGAAATTGAAATTGTTGAACAACCACAAAGAAAAACAAAAACATTCATCAATCATAAAAAATTCAGTAAACATGCTGAAACTAAATAATTATTTTTAAAGGAGAATGAACATGGCAAATAAAAATAATAACAATAAACCATTAACAACAAACGAAGTATTAGATAAAGTAGTTGAAATTTCAGCAATAAATGGTGTTGAATTAAATAAAAAACAAGCAAAAATTATTCTTGAATCATATGAAAAAGTTTTATTAATGGAATGAAAACAAAAAGGTGAATTCAAAGTAATGAAAATTGGTAAGCTTAAAACAAAAGTTAGACCAGCAAGAGAAGGAATCAACCCAAGTACAGGTGAAACTGTTAAATATCCAGCAAAAACTGTTCCTAAATTCACATTTAATAAAGCTGTTAAAGAGTTCATTTTAGAAAATTTTAAATAATATAAGATGAGAAAGTGCTTCGGCACTTTTTCTTTTATTTATCTATAATATATAAAATTTTTATATAAATAAGCTAATACTTAGCGAAAATGAGCCCTACTTATAAAAATTAACATATTTAGCATTTCTTCCTAATAATATATGTATTAGGAGAACATTATGGCAAGAA
>CASESV010000059.1 GCA_949290735.1 uncultured Mycoplasmataceae bacterium | reverse complement strand
AATATTTTTAAATTATCATTATACATTACAGATATATTAATATCATCTTGTCTTGATAAAATTTCACCATAATGATATCCTAAATTATATCCGCTTTCATTTTTCAGATTTAAAATTTCATTAGGTTCAATAAGTTTATTTTTTGTATATTGAGGAATTTCTTTATATTTATCCATAATTTTATTAATTGATTTGTTGAATGCACCTATTGCATTATTTTCTAAGTATATAATATTTTCATCGCCTAAAAGGGAGGGTGAAATTAAATTGTTATTTAAAGAATCATCTGTATATTTTAGATTGTAGTTATTATCATAATGCAATCTATCATTTAGAAAAATCTCTTTATCATTTATTGTTTTTGAGCTAAATTTAAATACATTATTAGTATGAGAATAATTTTGACTTATATTTAATAAATTTGTTGTAATAGTTTTAAAATTAGACTGATTCTTATCTTGCAAAAGTTCTTTTAATTCTCTTGATTCAAGTCAACTTAAATCCTTTGTAGAATAATTTTTAATTTCATCTTTTGGGAATTTGAAATCAAACCCTAAATCTAAAACTTTAAAAATTGGATAATTATTATAATTTATTACATAATCTAGATATTTCAAATTATCTTTAAAAAATTCATTAATTTCTAATTCATTAATTAATTTTTGTTTCGGATCACATCCAATATTTGTATTTATATAATCAATAGAATCTACTTTATAATCTTTTTTGTTACCAAATAATGCATTACTTAAAAAATCAGAACTACTTCAATTAATATTATTACTATTTAGATCAAATTTTGAAACTATATTGCCACCTTTATAAAAAGTTTTAACAGTATTAATTTGATTATTTGTTTGTAATTTTTTTACAATCCGTTCTCATATGTATCTGAAATATTTATCAGCAAACTCATTAGATGTGTATTGCGATATTTGATCACTAAATTTTTCTTTAAAGTTATCATATGAAAAATAGTTGTTATAAGATGCGATCAATTCTTTGTTTTTAATTGAATCTTGATTTAACATGGTTTGTACATCAAACTTTAATTCACTATGTGCTGATGATTCTGTACCTTTTTCAAGAATTTTTATATCAGTTCCACTAGCTTCACCTCAATCATCACCTTCATATCTAATATTAAAATTGGTACCTAAGAAGTTTCTTACATCCATATTTTCTGCAACTTTATTTAAAGCCCATTTTTTAATTCACAACTTACCAAGTTGCTTAAACTGACCTTTTGATAAATATTTATTAAATTGTGATATATCAGAAAAATTTATATTAGAAAACCTAATATTACTATCATTAATCAATCTAGCACTCATATTCTGATTGTAACCTTCAGGTAATCTTCTTTTATCAAATGAAAAATCCCTGATTCTATAATCATTTGCTTTACCCATTTTCACAAATTTCAAATTTACATCATATTCAAATTCATTTAGATATTCATATTTCATTTGAAGAAATTTATTTAAAACAAAATCAACTGTTTCAAGATATGAATACTCAAAGCTAAATAGTCTATCTAACTCATTAGAATATTCATAGATTCCTTCATTTTCATTTATTAAATTTTTAGTATAAATTGATAAGCTAAATGGAGAATCATTTTTGCAACTTATTAAAGTTTCTAATGATAATCATTTAAATTCATTTATATCATCTATACTGTAGGGATTCAATTTAATTACATCCCCTCCAAAGTTCATCTTATGATACATTACTGGAATACTGTTTTTATTTTTTGTCATAGATTCTTTTGCTTCTTCATATGAATTGAATAATCTACCATTTAAATCATCATATTTGTATTGTATTAATCCGGGATTAACAAAAGAACGCTTTGCTTCCTCATAACTTGAAACATATTGGTTTAAAGAGTTTTTATATGCTGGATATAATTTTGTTCTATCTGCTAACCTTAATTGGTTTATATTTAATCTTCCTGATTCACGATCAAATATAGCATCAGTTGCATTTCCAATGTAGAAATTGCTTGAAATTGGCTTATTTTTAATAATTGAATAGTTGGTAGCTTCTTCTAAACTATTAAAATATTGACCATCATACAAGTAATATGGGTTTGACATTTTAACATTGGTTTTATTTTGAATAATCGAATAAGATACACTTGTTGAAATAATGGCTGGTAATGATATTGCACACACTGTTAATGGTAGAGCAATTTTTAAAAATTTAACTTTATTCATATTTAACCTCACTATTAGAAAGTATTCAATTTAAATAAGTGTCTATGTTATTAAAATATTGGCCATCATAATAATATTCTGAAAAATTATTTTCTATATCATATGTTTTAAAATCACATTGTTGTAAAAATCATATTAGTGCATCTGATTTATCATTAAAAAATTTTCTATATCCATTATCTAATAAAACTTCATAAACAAAAAATTTGGAAGTGTAGCGATTTTTGGAGAAACTCTTAAAATAAGTTTTTTCGGTAATGCACTACACATCAATTAATTTATACCACAATCTTATCTGGAAATA
>CASESV010000058.1 GCA_949290735.1 uncultured Mycoplasmataceae bacterium | reverse complement strand
TTCTTGCCATAATGTTCTCCTAATACATATATTATTAGGAAGAAATGCTAAATATGTTAATTTTTATAAGTAGGGCTCATTTTCGCTAAGTATTAGCTAATGCTTGGTCTACGTAATTATGAGCTTGAGCTCTTTGGTTAGCTTCGTTAGTTTTGAAATTAACCATTAAATGATTTTTAAATTTATTTCAAATTTTATTAAAGAATGATTTATTTGAACTAGTGTTTTTCATTTAAAATTCCTTTCATTTTTAAACTCATATAATAAATAGCTATTTTTGAAAGAAATTTTCTGTTTATTTTTGTAATCATGAATCTTAACAAAAAATAATTTGAAACAATATAAAAATGGTTAAACAATTATCATTAGTAAGAAATAAAATTCCAATTCAAACAAATAATATTATTTTTAGTAAATATATTTTTAATAAAATCCATAAATAAATTTAATTTAAATAATTAATATTCTCCAGATTTATCAGATTTTGATCTATTACATCTAATATGAACTGCTTGTAAATTATCTATATGATTTGTACCACCTTTTGATCTTGGAACTTTATGATCAACATTTCAAGCATATCTACTATTTCTTTGACTAATTACACTTTCATGTGAACCATATAAAATAACATCACCACATATACCACATAATCTATGAGAATTGGGATGACAAGATGGGTGTCCACAATCACAATAAGCTGCATTCTCTCAAATTTTTTCAGTTTTATTTTTGTATTTAAATTGAGCCATATTATATATCTCCTTTAAAATATTTGATTAATTCATAAAAATTGCTTTTTTTACTTTCATTTAATTTTTCTAAATTTTGTAATCACTTTTTTGATAATTTTTCATTGTTTTCTAACAATTTTAAAATTTTATTTAAAGATACAATATCATGATTATAATGAATTTTGTAATCTTTTAGTTGTTCATTAAGTTTTTCTTCAATCGTTTTGATGTCTAATTCTGCATCTATATAATTAAAAATAGCATATAAAACAATTTCAATCGATGGTGATGATAAAATTATTATATTATTTTGAGTTTTTTTATCTTTATAATCTTTTTGTTTAATATCATCAGTATCTTTTAAAATTATTTGAATACAACAATTATTATCTTTAATTTTTTTAATTGGGATTGTTCCATGACAATTATCTTCACGATGTTTTTTACAAATTGTTTTTGTTTTGCATTTTAATAAATCAGTTTTTAATCACTTTACTAATCTTAATTCAATTTCTCCTTCCACAATTAAACAATATTTATTTTTTATCATCTGAATCTCATTTCACTCCTCTTAATATATACGGATCATATCCAAATTCGCCATCAAGATATTTTTTTGAAAAAGAAGATTTTTCTCTAACATCTTCAAAATTAGATAAACAAATTATGTTTGTAAAATAAGATTCATTCAAAGCTACAAAATAAACCTCATCTTTTCTTAAATATTTAGGACTAAGTGTATTCATATCATGAGATGTAAATATTATTTGTGAATTTTTATTTTCCTTACTATGAAATAAATCAATAATATAACCTAATAATTTAGTATGAAGTCTAGAATCAAGTTCATCAATAACAAAAATTGACCCATTGTGAATTCCTTTTATAAAATATGATATTAATTGAATTATTTTTTTTGTACCTTCGGATTCATTTGCAAATTCAAGTTCAAAATTATCATCTCCTGAATTTTTAGTAAGAATAAATCTATCAGAACCATTTATATCTTTTCTAAAATCATAATCAATAATATTAATATCAATTTCTTTAAATATTTTTATTATTTTTTCTTTTTCATTAATTAATGCAGTTTTATTTAAATTATATAAAATTGAGTTTTTAAAAAGGTTAATCGCTCAAATTGTTGGTTCGTTTTTTAAGTTATTAATAACTAAAAATTTAGATAATTCATTTCAAAAATCTGTTATAAATTTATTCTCGATATTTGAATTAAGATATGAAACCATAGAACCATATGGAATTTCTTTTAATTTTAATCCATTAAATGATTTACCTAATTTTATTTCATTTTTTGTTTTCTCAAATATAAGTGTAAGTTTATTGCTATTTTCGCTTTCTTTGTAATATAAACTTTCAAATTCAATTTCATTTTTGATTGATAATTTATATTCATAAATATTTTTGTTAGAATTTAAAATTTGAAGTTCTCATTCAGTTGCATCTTCTTTATTTTTGCAAAATTTTAACAAATTCAATTGAAAAAAAAATTGAGTAAGTTGTTGCTTATTAATATTAATTTGGAACAATAACAATAAAAAATTTAGAGATTCAATTAGTGATGATTTTCCACCTCCATTAGGTCCATATAATGCTATAATTGGAACTAAATTGTTATTCAATTTTATTTTTGATTTATATTGTTTTGCTTTTAAACTAATTGTTTCTTTATATTTAATTGACTTAAAATTAGAAATACTGTAAGAAATTATCATAATTAATCTCCCTTTCAATATAAATTTACCATATTTTAGTAAAAAATTGTAATTTTTTTACATTTATATTCATTATGTATTTAAAACAAATAATATTTATTTTCAAAAATTTATGTCCATGTGTATTAGTTCTTTTAATTCAAATTTAATGAATAAATAATTCGGAGTAAAACCAGTTGAACGATTAACTTTTGAGTTGATATTATCTTCTAAATTTTTAATTATGTTAATCAAATCATAAATATTATCAAATTCATGGTTATAAACTTTTAATGTATCTATTGCTTTTGCTAATGCTTCTACTTTTCCTTT
>CASESV010000057.1 GCA_949290735.1 uncultured Mycoplasmataceae bacterium | reverse complement strand
ACTTACTACATTTTTTAATTTTCCAAAAGAGTTAAGAAAGTTAATTTATACAACTAATTCTATTGAAAACTTAAATCGTAACATTAGAAAATTAACAAAAAGTAAAAAGGGTTTTTGCACTATTAACTCTTTAAAAAAGATGTTATATTTTTCAATTATTAATCAATCAAAGCATTGAGAAACAAGAATTCAAAATTGGGGCATTATTTATAATCAATTAAAAATTTTATTTGATGATAGGTTATAATATTAGTGCAAAGGGTTAATATGTTTATACTTTTGAATATTAATCCTTAAATTGAGTTTCCCCAAAATTATCTACAATCCCAAATTATATTTTTTCCTTTTCTATGAATACTTTAATATGGTATTTCATGTATTTTAGCATTAATTCATTTTTAATTACAACATACTTTCTTTTGAAATGGTTATTAATTAGTTCCAGGTCATTAGCTAAAAGATTTTTACTATACATTATATTACCTTTCTCATCAAATGATATTAAAAATTTATCAAATAACTTATCAGCTAAAGGACTCAACATAATACCGTTATTAATATCATATTTTTCCTCATCTTTACATTTATGATATGGTTTAATATGTGATGCTATTAATATTCTTTGGTCTCTAATTCCAGTTAATGGACACTCATTATAAATTTTTAACAACTTATCCCTATATGTGCTTTGATTAATTCTTACTTTAACTACAGCATGTTTTTCTTCTTCATTTATAATATTATTTTTTTGTAGATTGTTTAATTCTTCATCAGAATATTTATTTATTTTGGTGAATATGTTATATGCAGCTGATTCTTTATTTTTGACTTCTAATTTATTACTCATTAGAAAATAGTAAGCTTTTTGATCTTCATCTATCTTCTCTCATCTTACATCAATAGTTATGAATTCACCAAGATATTTAAACATATTATCTGTGTACTTATCTTTTAGAAAAATAAATATACGATACGAGTTATCTAGACCTGAACAACTTGCAACTTTTCTATTTTTTGGATTATCTATAGAATTTCTTTCGCCTTTAATAGCTTGGATATACATTTTAATAGTTTGTTCATCATTATTAATTTTTATTTGATTATATTTTTTGATATACCCACCTTTTACATTTGGATATTCATATGGTTCATCAATGTTGATAGCACAATAAATCTTCTTTGTTTCTTCGTCAATAATAATTCCCCATATGGTATTACCACAGTTAGCCATTATTGATATTTCTTTTCTAGAAAAGGTGGTTCCTACTGGTGTTCTATCTATGTCAGTACTATTAGTTATTAATTCTTGTTCATATTGTTTGAATTCCTTTTTTAATTCTTGATAATATCTTTTGTTTTTACTACTTCCTGATTCTTTACTCAAAATACTACATCATTTATATTTATCTCCATCATTTTTAATGTTCTTAAACTGAGAGAAAATACTTTTTGATGTTTTAATATTAATCTCATTATCCAAAATAAATTTTTTTAATACTGCATCAAAATTCATACTAACAGTATCGCATAATTTTATTTTTTTTTCATAAAATAATTAATTATCATGAAGTTATGGTAATAAAATTTTTCTAATAATTATCTTGTTTATATTTCTTTATTCATTGTTCATTTATTTTTTTCTCTAAACATTTACGTTTAGATTTTTGTTTTATTTTTTTGATTTCTTGTTTTTTCTTTTTCTTATAGTTAGGTTTAACCTTTTGTTTTTTATTAGCTATTTTTGAAATTTCCAATTTAATTTTATCATCTGGGGGTGTATTTTTTTCACGGGTGTTAGATATAATGGAAATTATGTCTAAATCAATTGAACACGGATATCTATAGACACTCACATTGATAATAAATAAAGGTTTTATTTATTATTATCAATGTGATGCTTAGCAATGTGTTCAATTGGATTAGCATTGCTATCATACAAAGACAATGTATGACTATCAAATATGAACACTTCGTGAAAATAAAACTTATTTTTAAAAAAATCATTGTTAAGTTTATGCTTAACAATTAGGTAATATATCAAACCTTTATATTCAAATGTGAAATCATATCCATACTTCACATCCAAGTTATGATCAGTGAACCTTAGTTCTATGTTAAATTTAGATCTAAAGTAGTTTATAGCTGTAGTTTACTTTGATATAGTTTTCAAAATGAAAAAGTTAAATAGTAAATCCACTGCTTATGTTGGTACTGCTTGTAATGCATATTACGAATGAAAAATCATTTGTTTGCAGTTAGATACCGCTTTCAATCTTGAATAGTTTCAGGTTTTAAGCTGTGGATTAGATCACCAAATCAAACACCTCTCTTGAGTCAGTAATTACTCAGTTCGGTTATTATTCTTGGTTTCTTAGTCTTGCAATCTCTTGCTGCAATAAGATGATCTCTTTCTTAAGTAACTTGTTTTCAGCTAATAGTTTTTGAACTTCTAAAGATTCACATGGTTTTATCTTAGCTAGTTCACTAACAGACTTCATGTATTGTTGATTAAGTTTTGAGTAGTACTTTCTTGTAGTATCTAGTTTCTTGTGACCAAGAATATCTGCGATATCTTCAAGTGCTGCACCATTCATTCTTAGTAATGATCCTTTTGTTCTACGCAGAACATGTGGACTTAATGAGATTGTTAATTCTGCATCCTTACCCAATTTGCTTAGCAAGTATTGAATACGTTTAATGTTTATTTTTGAAAAATCGAAATTCTGTTTTTGAAGTTTAAGGAGCGCATCAAATGTTTAATTTAACAAAAATACATTACGGTATTCATTCTTGTTTTTGATTGTTTTAATACCAATGCTTGGCTGATCTAGATTTTGTCAGTCAACTGATACAAATTCTTGCACCCGCATTCCAGTATCTAGTAAAGCATTGAACACAAAATTAATCTCATCATCTCATAACTTAGTCTTAATCTTTTGGATCTCTTCAAAAGTTAAATCATTCTT
>CASESV010000056.1 GCA_949290735.1 uncultured Mycoplasmataceae bacterium | reverse complement strand
AATTATATAAAAACTTTTATTTTAAAAAAGTTCAATTTAATTATGATGAAACTAAAAAAGTATGATATGGAAATAAAACAGGATTATCTGGTGATGATTTATTGAATGCTAATAAATATTATGTATTTAAAGATGGACCTAATGGTGGATATAAATTTTTTCCCATTTTTTCAAAAACATTAAATTCAACATTATATTATGAGGAAAAAGTTAAAGGTTCTAAAATATTTAGTGGTGAATTTTGAAATGGTAGAAGTAATGGGTCGTTAAGACAAGAAATACCTGATAATGTTAATCAGGCAATTGTTCAGGCGTATGAACAAAACCAAATTATTGAATATTTATATAAAAAAGTTAATTATGGTTATAGATTTCCAGCACACACAATATGATTATCAGATTGAAATAAAATAGAGAATGTACCATATGGAACATTACCAATTGATATAAGTGCGTATAATACAAGTGGAAATAATGCTGGTGCAGGTTTAAGATATATTGACTACAATATAATAATGTTAGGTAATACCATTTATCATTCAAAACACATAAATATTACAAGTTCAAAATTTGGTGATATTGATAATGTTAGAGATAATGGTAGAATGTTTGCTGTTGAAATTTTTAAAAATAATCCTGTTAAAAAAACCAAAAAAGTTAAAAATTCAATAACTGGTCTTGAAGAATATAGAAGAAAAGAAGAAAATATCAATAAATTTTTAGGAATTTTCTATTTACCACATTTTTTTAACTTTTCTAAATTTGACTTTGAAGATGATTATGTATATGTTACTATTAACCCAACTGGTGACAACATTGGGTTATTTAATATTTTTGACTACAACATATCAAATATTACTGATAAATTAAACAATTCTACATATTCAACCCCTTATTTTTTAAAATATTTAAACATTAAATATTTTGGTAATACCATTAATGCAGAATTTAGAGTTAATGATATGAACAAGATATTTGTAGGAGGTAAAATATTCTTCACTGACACATGCAATATTATTAGTAAAAGTGATGAACTTATTAGTTTAGACAAGTCAATTATTAGTTTCCCGTATCAACTACCAATTGGTGTTGATGCATATGAACAATATGTTAAAGCGAATAGAAATGTTACTGACACAGGTTTTGCCATTGAACGTCAAAAGCAGGATCTAGCAATTGCACAAAATTTATTTGGTGGTACTGTTGGTGCTATTGGTTCAGCAGCCAAAGCAGTTGGTAAAGGTATGAGTGGTGATATTGTAGGAGCAGTTGGAGCAGCAGCAGATACTGTTGGTAAAATTGGTGGTACTGCTTTTGGAATGATAGGACAAATTCAAGGTATGCAGCAAATGGAACAAAAGATTAGAGTACAATACCAACAAGCAAATATGACAATGGGTAATAATATTCAATTCAGCAATATAGCAAATGCTGCATTAACTGAATATTATGATAGTGATACAGGTGAGCAATTTGAAGGTGTAGAAATTAGCGATTTAGATGAAAATAGTCTAATACAATTAAATAATTACATATTTTTTAATGGATATTTAAACCCAACAAAAGACAAATTAAAAAATAGATTAAATACAAATAGAAAGTTTAATTTCATACAAATTGATGCACAACTATTAATGACAATTATTAATATAAAATATAATGAGAATAAATTAAACAATGAAATATACAGCATGATAATAGACCAATTGACTAATGGTATCAGGATTTGAAATGAGAACATTGAAAATGTAGAATTACCTGTTTATGATGATAATGAAGAATGACCAGATCAACCAAATGATACAAGACCACCAATAACACCTGAACAACCACCAATTCAACCAGCACCAACAATAATTGCACAAACAACAGCATATATTTATTATTATGATATAAAAAGTGAATTAAAATACTATAATGGAATTCATTTAATTATTGGAAATGATGGTTATTTATACACAAATAATTATGGTGCATGTAATGCATCAAGATTTGAAAAGAAACAAATTAACCCAAATGATGGGTTCATTGTTGAATGTTTGTCAACTTATAGTCAAGATTTAGAAATAGCAGCAATTGCAGATATAAATGGTCAAGATATTGTAATTAACAATGTTAATAATGTTGATAAAACAAACCCACAATTTTTATTTAATAAAATTAATTTTAATGATTTAGACCCTTTTAAAAAAGGAGTTGTAAATAACTATATTCAACTAACTAATCATATTGAACCAATGAGAGTTAGAAGTATCACAATTAATACAATTGATGGAGAACAAATTATATGACAAGCAGAATAGATGAACAAATTAAATATGATTTAGATAATGGCTTAATTAAATACAAAAAAAACAGTAAAAGTATTGAATATAAATATTTTGATAATATTGATAAAAATGAAGATGCTAGTGATAAAAAGTACTTTGAATTAAGTGATTTAATGAAGGATGAACACATTAATAAATATATTATTTGTTATATTATAAATTCAAAAAAAGGTATTGGTAAGACTTATCAAATGAAAAAACTAATGGAAGAATGCAATGCAGATGGTAATTACTTTATGTACGTAAGAAGATTGGAACCAGATATAAAGAACCAAAAAAGTGAATGAAATTTAAGTGCAAAAGATTGACCATTTTATATTAAAGCAAAAGATATATTTAGAAAAAGTGATGATGAATATGTTGGTAGAGTATCAACTGTTACAACCTTATATAGTGAAACAGGTTTAGAGTTTCCTAATTTTAAATATGTTCTATTTGACGAGTTCAAAGATAAAAGAAGTGGTACCAGATATGTTAATGGAGAATTCAAAAAGTTTGTTAAATTTTTAGCAGATTTTCAAAGAAACAAACAAGACAGTAAAGTGTTTATGTTCAGCAACGATGAAACAAAATATGACCCTTATACAGAAGGGTTGCAAATTGACCCAGATAATGATTACTTTATTGATTTACATGCAGGTGTTTTTTATGTAAATTTGAGAGATAAG
>CASESV010000055.1 GCA_949290735.1 uncultured Mycoplasmataceae bacterium | reverse complement strand
TATAAATGAATTCATTGTTGCAAAAACTATTGAACCACCAATTAATGATGTTGCAACTAATGAACCTATAGCAAATCAAGTTTTCTTTTTTATTTTCATAACACTTTTTTGAGAATCAAATTTATAATTTTTTTAACTCACAATTAAATTATATCATATTTATTATATTTATTTAATTTTATATATTAAATTAAATAAATGTTAAATCCTACACATGGATATAAAAATGGGACTTTCTTTTTCATATTTCTCCTTATGTCCCATTTTTATATCCATGTGTAAGTTTCAACAAAAGAGACAAAACCTAAAAAAACAAAATAATTTTATGTTATAATTTAGTTGAAGTTATAAAGTTTAAGGAATATTTTGAAATTAAAGAATTTTATTAAAATTAAATTTTTAATTACAATATCTAGTATTATTTGTATATCGTCCATATCTACAATATCTATTTTATTCTTTTATAATTTAAATAAAAAAGACAAAATCAGTAATTCATTTGGTGAAAATAGTAATAATTTAAATACTAAAAGTAACTCAACAACATTAGATATCCAAGATATAAATTTTAATGATGAGTTATTTTCAAAAATTTTTGATGGATATTCATATTTTAGTGATGATTGAAAATTAGGAATTTATAATAATATTATAGACAAGAATCCAACAGAAGATTTAAAAAATTTCTTAAATATCAATAAAGAAAAATATTTCAGCAATCTACCTGAAATAGATAATCCGGTAAAAACTGTTCAGATTGTTGATGAAAATTCTGGAGATAAAATAACTTTTAAGGTAATTTATGAAGGTTATGGTATTGATGGGATTACAATTAAAGATATTGAACAAAACATATATATAAGTTTGACTTCATCATCAAAAATTCAATCAACTATTGGTAATTTTATAACATCTACAGAATTTGAAAATTGATTGAATAAAAATAAAATATCATGACCTAATAGTAAAGTTGATGCTATCGATAAATTTCAAAAATTTGTTGATTATAAAATAGATAGTAGTAATTTTACTGGAGGGGTAAACATCCCTAACATATATATACCATTAAATGCATCGGTCGATCCAAATAAAATAAAGCTTGATCAAAATTATAATATTCAATTATATAATGGTGCTGTAAAATTCTACTCAAGAGATAAAAATGCAACAATTAATCTTATTGTCAATACAATAACTTTTAATAACCCTAACCCTATTGAATCAAATGGGCAAGATAGTATAGAGAGAAATAATCCTGACACATCACTAGTTTTTGTTATTTCATATTTATCAATAATTGCTTTTATTATTCTTTTATTAACAGTAGCTATAATTTATGTCGCTAGAAAAAATAAGCAAAAAATTAATGAAATACTAGATGAATCATGGGTTTATTAATTATTTAAAATCTTTCTAGTTTAATTTTTATCTTTCTTTAAGTTGTTTTAGTTTTAGAATTATTGATAGTTGAAAACAATATTCAAATATATAGTAATGATGAAATAGCTATCATAAGTAGTGAACTTATAATTAAATTATTATAGGATTTTTGTGTGATAGATCCATAAGAATTCACTATCAACGAATTATTCTCAAGTATGTTATTAGGGTCAAAATTAAAGTCATTTAAATATATACCAACACTGTCAATATTATTATTACTATCTTTAATTTTATTAAGTTCTTCTTGGATAAATAAGTTATCATAAATAAATTTTTTAAATAATTTCAAAAAGTCACTTATTTTTGAATATGAACCATCAAATTCTTTTGCATTTATATTATTAAGATCATTTGAATTGTAATTATTACCTGATAAAAGCATTAGATAGCATTTATATAAATCTTGATTACTTCATTTTTCAATATTGTCAAGATTTATATTCTTTTTTGATGCAAAATTTTTAATTTGTTCATTATTTATGAAATTGTAATAAAATCCATTACTATTATTTGAATTAAAAAAATAATTGTAAGCTTGGTCATTAATGTTTTTTATATAATTAACAAGATCTTTTATCTCAAATTCTATAATCTGCCCTTGGTATTTGTATGAATCATTATTCTTAAAGTAATATGTGTTAAGTGATCATTTATTATTGCTTGTTATTCTAAATCCATCTAAGCATCTATCTATTAGGTTTATAACATCTTGCTGTATCGCACTAATTGTTGGATTATTCCCAATTATTGGATATGTTGATTGAACTTCTTTTTTAATAAAGTCACTATTCAATATAGTATTGATATTTTTTTCATTTGTAAATGTTGAATTTATAAATTTTTGAAAATCTGATGATATTTTTAAATTCTTCAAATAAGAAATATATTTTTGTGATTTTTCATAAAATGGGTTAGCATTAATATCATTATAAAGATTTGAGTAGTAAATTAATTGATATACATAATATAATGTTGTATCTTTTTCAAAAAACATTTTATTTAAAATTTTGTAAAAATTTTCATCGTATTTTGTACCTTCTCTTCATTTTGAATATTCTTCAATCTTTGTTGATGGAAGTTTTAAATCATCAATCATATATTTGTATAAATTATTTAATGAGTTAATAATCTTTGATTTAACATCTTTTTCACTTAAATTATAAATGTTTTCATCAAGAGCTCTAAGTGGGAGGATTTTATCGTACTCAATGCTTACATTTTTTCTCTCTTCATATTTAATATTGTTGATATTTGTTAAAAAATCGACATCAATTGATAATTGATTAGATATATAATTATTCCCTATTGAATATGTATAATAATAAGGAGAAAATAATAATTCAGCTGGAAATAATGATCAAATAAAGCTATTAAAATTTAACTCATTTGGATCATTTATTCCTACTGTTTCTATACTATTTATTTGTGTTGTTTCTATATTATAAACTTGAAAGTAGCTTTTATAATTTTTTGAATATTTTTCAAAACCTACTATATTGTTTTTATGCATTCTTGGAATTATACTTAGTGCTGGTAATATAAAAAAAATAAAAGTTAAAGATGAATATAGTA
>CASESV010000054.1 GCA_949290735.1 uncultured Mycoplasmataceae bacterium | reverse complement strand
ATATTCAATATTTATTATATTTTTAATGAATTAAAATTTAAATAAAATTCATTGAGTATTTTTATTAATTAAATTAACTATCATATTAAATTATTAAAAAAATATTTGAAGATTAATGTATAAGTAAATTTTATTAAAAAAAGAAAAGACATCAAAATGTGTTATACTTATTTGGTATGAAAAAAAGTGTTAAAATTTCTATTATAAGTCTTGCTTGCATTGCTAGTGCATCAACAATTGCTCCAACAGCAGTTGTTTTATCAAATACATTAAAAAAAACTAATAACCATTACACTGCATCTAATGATAAATTAGAACCTATTTTAAGTATTAACCAAAAAATTGATTTGTTTGCTAATGAAAATATAATTTCTTTCAAAACATACTGAATTGAATATTTTAATTATTCAGTTGATTCAATTAGGTTTTCATTTTTGAAAAATGAAATGCAATTATTAGAAGAAGTTAATTCAACTCTTGATTTAATTTTTGAAAAAATTATTGAATCAAGTAATTTTTTTGAATTAGAAAATTACAATGATGAAAAAATTATAAAGAAAGAATTTAAGGAAATATGTAATAAATATATAGAGTATTTTTCTAGTGAATTTTCAGAGTTAACAGGTTGATCTTATAATTTTGTAAATTTATTATTCAATAAATCAATAAGCAATAATAAATATATTGAGCTTAATAAAAGATATATGGAGTTAATTTCTGAAGAATATTACACTTCTCTTTATAATAATTCTCTTAATGAGATAGATAAAAATGAAAAATTCATGTGATTATTACAACAAACAAATACTCTTGATAGTGATATTGAACATGTAATTCATGATCATTCAATTAAAAGTGCAAAAGAAAACTATGAAATTAGATCAGAAATACAAGATTATATTATTTGATCTAATCATATTGGTACTAATTATAATGATCAGTCTAGTCGAATATATGAAAGCAAAATAAATGTTAATTTCATTGTTGACTTTTTAGAAGATGCTAGAAATATTATAAATAATAATATTGAAAATAATAATCATACAGTTAATAATAAACAAATTTTATATGATGAGCTTAAATGCTTAAAAGATAAAATTATTAATAGTTCAACTAATGAATCAAATAAAAAAATTATTAAAATGATTTGGTTTTTTATCTCATCAAATTGAAATAATTTATATAATTCAGTTATTACAGAAAAAACTGCAAATAAAATAAATGCTTTAATTTATACAATCTCAAATGTAATAATAGAAAACGAATATGAAATAAATGAAATTATTAGACTTTTCCCAATAGAACAATTAACTTTGATAATCAATGAGCTACAAGAGTTTATAAGTTTAGGTAAAAATACAGTTAATTCATATATAAGTTTAGCTCGCCAAATAGTTCGTATTCTAACTGGAAATCAATTAAATACTGTTAAACAACTTCTTGTTAGTTTTTATAAGTTAAATTTGGAAAAAATGTGAAATTACTTTACTAATATTATTGATAATGTATGTAATTCACTTAATACATTTCGTTATGATACTATACAATTGATTAATTTTAAAAATTCAATATCTTCTTTAATTAATTCATTGTATGAAATAGTTGATTTTATTTGATCAATTACAGGTATAGGTTCTTTAGTACCAGGAGTAAATGTTATCTTATCTATATTATTAAGCTTATTTTTAAATGGTCCAGATTATGATGGTAATATACTTAATGATTTACCAGGAACTAATACTATCGAAAATTCTATAGCTTTACTTTTTGGGATATCTAACATTATTACTTCACCTTTTGAAGGCTTAATAGAACTAATTGATTTTTGTAATGATAACAATATCTCTTTTTATCAATGAACGCGAGCACATTACGAATGTATAAAACAATTTTGAATCCTTGCTCTTGACCCATTAAATGTGTTTCATAGTTGCATAAGAAATTTGGTTAAATTTATCTAATATTATATTATTAATTGATGTGATTAAATTGAAGGTACGAACATGAAAAAAATTAGCATAGCACTATTATCTATTTTTGGAACAACATTTCTAGCTGGAGCAATTGCAGCATCAGTATATTTCATTCAAAATAGCAATAAAAATCATTCTCCAGACAAAAATAAAACACAACAAAACAAAGAATCTATTAAAAATATTGCTTTAAATAAAACGGCATTATTTAAACGTAAAATAGTTTATTATAATTCTATAACTAATGCTGAATATGAAGAAATAGAATATTTTACATCTTACTTTATAACTAATGATTCAAAATTTTATTTTAGAGATGGTGCATGAAATTTAAAAAATTATTTATACGTAGATAATGATTTATATATAGTGAAATCAATTGAATGGTCATTTTCAATGATGTATGACGCAGTTAATAAAAATATATCAAACATTGATTGAATATTTGTCTCAAAATTAGAAGCTAATGAATTGCATCAATTTTATCAAGATGTATTTCATAAACAATTATTAAATACAATCACTTTATCAAATAACTATATTAATGTACCTATTAATAAAGATTTAATTCCAACAAAGTATTATATAACTAAGTCACTTTTTATACCATCTGAAACAAATAATATAAATCGCTCATCTGTTAAAATTGAGAATAACATTGTGACATTGTCCATTGATGATATTGAATTAGTTAGAACAGACTATGAGTTTGGTATGGTTATAAATAAGCAGTTTTTCAATGATATTAATAACAATGATTTTATTTATACTTTATACACTTCATTTTACTTCAAGGAAATTAATCAAACAAATTGTTTAGAAGGTTCTTTGTTATGAAGTAATAGTAGTCAGTCGATTTTTGCTAACTATTCAACCCTAGATGATAATAGTTATTATGTCACAATTGATAAAATACCATTTTTAGAGTAAATTATTATTTTGTTATATCAAATTATCATTATTATTATTCAAATTAAGTATTAATATTGTAATTAAACTAAATATTAAATTATCATAAAAAGATAATAGTATTATAATTGATAATATAAGAGGTAGATTATGAAAATATGATCAAACAATATAAAAGATAATTGATTAGACCAAGAATTTGGAGCTAACTCAACA
>CASESV010000053.1 GCA_949290735.1 uncultured Mycoplasmataceae bacterium | reverse complement strand
TCTCTAGTAAGTAATGATAATAGATTTAAGCTATATGAATACTTCCAAAGAAAATACTATAATGAAGATAAGAGAAAACCATCTGATTATTTAGCATATATTAGTGCAGGTGACTATAGAACTCTTTTATTTTGAAATAATATTTTTAGTCAAATGTTAGATGAAGCATTAGGTAGTGAGAAATATAAAGATTTTCTTGATATTTATGATAACTATTTTTCTTTATACATCGATGAAGATGAAGAATATGCTAATACTGAATACCAAAATGAGTTGACAATAAAATCAAATAACAAATTTAACAACATTATTCAAAATGATTATGAAGGATCAATGTCTTCATTATCATACTTTAAATGATGAAGATAATGAAAAATCAGCTATTTTCTTTCAAAGATTAGCATTATTATTTAGAGGATATCAACAAATTCAATTATCATTTGATTCTGTTATTCAAGGTAAAAGCTTAGATGAAACACAAGATATATTTGATGCTAGTATACTTTATGATATTTTGAAACATACTGCTCAATATTCATCATTAATTAATGATAACTTTGATATGCTAAAATCATTATTAAGTGAACTTGGTATTGAAACAAAAACAGGTCAAATAATAGCTTATAGTGGTTCTACTAATCCAATCACTAGTAATGATGGAGAATATGCATTTGAACCAAATATTTCATTAAAAAATGACATTAATTATAATGAAAAATGATTTAATGAATTAGTGGGAATGGTTCCAAATATTTGAAAAGAAGGGACAAATGAAAAACTTGATACTTATGTTATCCCACAAATAGAGATAAAAGATGGCGTTGTCACTGAAAATATTTTTATTGCAAATTCAGTTTATGCTATCCCAGCAAATGTATGAGATATTGAATATGTAGATATGTTTGAATATTCATTTGATAAATACTTTGATATGCAAACATTACATGACGAATATGAAGTTAATAGCGAAGACTTTGTCACATCTAAACAAGGATTTACAATGTATTTTAATCCAAATTATGTTTATGAAGATGCAGCTGGTGCAATGACAGCGAATATTGCAGGTGATTATCAAATAGTAAAGCGTTGAGGTTATTGATTCAAAAAACCTTACACTATTGAAAGTTATAATGAATCACAGAATGTAGAATTACAAAACAATGATGATGAACAAGAAATTGAAATAAAAGCTGTTAATAAGTCAAAAACTGTTAATTTATTTAGTAGAGCAAAAAAACCAAACCCAAATAAACCATATAATCCAGATGCTAATGCTGGAGAACAAGTAAATACTATTTTAGACCCGAATAATATTACTGTTGATCCTTCTACATCATTGGGTGATGGAAAAAAATCAAAAAAACAATCAGGTAAGTTTAAAGATAAACTTCCAAAAAGACATAAGGAAACTGTGACTTTTGGAACGTCATTTCAGCATAACGGAATTCCTGCTGATGTTGCTCAAAATATTAAGTTAAGTGATACAACAATTAATTTAAACGAATATCAAGTGACTAAAAATCAAGCAGGATTAAAATCAGGATCATTAACAAGTCAAAATAATGCTATAGTGTCTAGATCAGCTGAAACAATGAAGGCTGGAGCATCAGCTGATCACACAAGACACATAAGCCCAAATAGTGAAGCTGTTGCTGGTAATTCAAAGTTTGTAACCGATGCTATGGTTGCTCAAAAGGAACTTGGTGCATATGATGAGGGTTTATTTAAGAAAAAAATTGCAGAAGCATTTAAATACAAAATTGCTGAAAACTCTCCGGTTTTTAAGTCTAGTGGAGGTTTATCACTTACATATGAAGGTTTAATATCAAGTTTAATCAATTCACCAATCAATGAACGTAAAGGTATAGTTGATGAATATTATAGAACGATGCTTTTATACAATCCTGATGTTAGAAACAATTATGTTGCAGACCCATACATTGAATGATTAATGACAGCTAATCCTGGAGATCAATATAATGGTGAAATGGATACAGAAGGATCAAGATGGTATAAGAAAAATCTTGAAGATACTAGAAAAGAATATACTAAGACATTAAATAAATCGTTTGAAAAGAATTTTAACGATCTTTACAAAAATGGTGGTAATATTACTGATCAAGATTTTGATGCTCTTAAGAGAAAAGCTACAAAGGCAATGAAGGATTATAGTAGTAATGTAGATTTTTATAAGAAATTTGCTAATCAAAAAGGTATTGATTATGGTTTCGGTAAAGAAAATTTTATATTTATTGATACAGATCCTAATCTGAAAAAAGTAATTCTTGAAAAATCACAAACATATTCAATTTATGACGAAAATTTTATAGCTGTTAGATCAAAATATGCAATTGATTCAGGTGTTTATACCTATGCTTTCTCAAATGAATATTTAGATGGTAAATTAGGTTCTTTTGATAGCCTTAATGAATTGAAGTGAGCAAAAACAAGAATGATTGAGTTAAAAAATCATTCATTATATATGCTTGACAATACTCAAAAAATTTACAATTCATTAGACCCAAGCACAGGTGAAAATATTAAAAAATATTTTGCTCTAGAAATAGAAGCTTGAAAAAATAGAATTTGTGAAATTGATTCAGCAAATTCAAGTATCAATAGTGATCTTACAGATGGAAAATTAAATATAGCAGGAAATAAATATAATTGAGATACAGTTTCAAAAGCTACCTCAAAGTCAATTGCAAATAGCAAAAATATAACTAAAAAAAATGTAGAAGAAATCAATCAGGCAATTTCAAAAAAAGATACTTCTAAGAAAATAAATAAAAATAATGCTAAAGCAGCCCGAGTAAATTTTCTTGGTTTAGTTGATCCAAATAATGTAGCTGATACAAATAAAGTTGTTTCAACTGAAGCAGTAAGAAATTCTATCTCTGGAACTACAGATATAAATTCTGCAGCAACAAATGCTGCAGCAGGCCAGGTTGTTTTATCAACTCCAGCTGAAGTGGCACAACAATTATCTTTAGATCCTTCTGCTGGTGCTGAAATTGATTTAAAACAGCAAAACAAATTAAAGTACTATTTGCATAAAATAGGTAGTAGTAAGCACTTTAGAAGAATTATGAATGCATTAAATACTTTAAATTTTGTAGGGACAGTTTTTTCAGTTGTAATGACCGCTATCCTATTTGCTCAAATGTTGAATCCACCAACATATACTTATAAAGCAAGTTTTGTTTACAAAACAGCTTATGCTGAATGATGTTGAGATGGTGGTAGTTATAATGTTCGTGGTGATGATCAATGAATTACTGCGGGTGCAGAAAGCATGAAATTAATTAATCCTATTAAAATTAATTCAACATATGAGAATGATTTTAAATATTTCGATGGAAAAATGTATAAAAATGACCAAGATTTAAAATCTGCATTTGTGAATTATATGGTAAGAATGGAAAATCAAAGAACAAATCAATTAAATCAACTTTCA
>CASESV010000052.1 GCA_949290735.1 uncultured Mycoplasmataceae bacterium | reverse complement strand
GATACTATTCTGAAAAGTGATAAATACAAAATGGATTTTGAATTTGAAGTAACAAATGATATTAAATTACTTATTAAAAATTTAATTACAGATAAAGATCTTGAATTAAGTGAAACAATTCATATAAATAATTTTATGAATACAATTGTTAATGAATGTATCAATAATTCAAATTATGAAATAATGACTCAATATTCACCAGAACAATTATGTTCATTATCAGGAATATCTTTAGAAAAGGAATATAATGATATGATGACTAAGGTTAATAATCAAAGCATATCATTTTATGGTGGAGCTGGCGCCTTACCAAACAGACCAAATAATCCAACATTTGATGAACCAAATAAAGTTGATTTAAACAATATAACTATAAAAGGATATTATGATAATGCGCTGTCACAAAATGAGTATTATCAAACAATATTTCTATATACTTACACATTTGTATTACCTATCTTTGTTTTATTAAATTTAGCTCTTAACTTAATAAATGTTGTTAGTTTTGGAGCATTAATACCTGTAATTGCACAAACTGTTATAGATATATTTTTTTTAACATTGCAAATAAACTATAGTGCTAAGAATTTATCCAATACTATTAATTTAAAAAAACAAATTGATGACATAATATTTATTGCATCAACAAACAAAGACACATCAATAATAATCAATTGAGGTACATTATTTTCACAGATACTTTTTGGTGAAATTACTGCTATTAAATTCTATTATGATTTAAAAAATGCAATTAAGAAATTGAGAACAGCTAATGTTAAATTAAATAAAAGTATGAATTTATCATTATCAATAGCAAAAGTCTCATTGAGTATATTAAGCTTAGCATTTAGTATAACTATGATAATTTTGGAAGAAACATTAATTAAGTCTTATGAATTATAGTTATTATTACACTGAAATTGAATCTATATGTAAAGATATGATATCAAATGATATATATGTTAGAGCTTTTAAAAACAAACCATTTCAAGGTGAAATATGTAAGTTAATGTCTTTTTTAAAATTTATTAATGAAACTCTACACCCATCAAATAAGCAATATTTGGAATTCGAATTTAAATTGAATATTATTTTTAATATTAGAATTAGTTATGTAGGTGTTACATCAATTCAAGACAAAAAAGAATTAGAAAACACAATTTTATTTTTTAAAAATATAATGAAACTAAAGGATGAACATAATTATGAAAGGATAGATGAATTCCAAATTAAAATGGATGAATTAAATAAAAAAACATTCCCAACAAGCCTATCAAATCAGTATTTAGAAAATGGTAGTTCTAATAAGTATTCAATAAATTTTGGATATATTAAAAATAATTTTGAAATATTAAGCGATAAAAATATTAATGCTAAAGTTGTCGATCAGATAAAACTTGACTTGAATAAAGATAAATATTTCTTTTATACAAATGAAAACAAATCATTATATAAATATTATAAATACTATATTATTTTTGCACTTATATTATTTTTACTTTATATTACTTCTATTTCTTTTTTAATAAAGTTAAATGTATGAAACCCTATCAACATATCTTTTCTATCATTATCAGTTATTTTTTTCATTATTGAATTAATTGCAATAATTAATATTATTAAAAAAATGAAAAATAAAAATTATAGACATTTAATCCCATTTCTTATTTTTTGATATATGCCCTCATCATTTAAAATTGAAGAATCAAATTGATTTCTTAAAATAAGCATTAAACATATTCTTTATTATTATTTTTTGATATGTCAAGTTGTCATTATTATATATACTTTTGGAAATTATATCCAGGCTGACATTTATATAATTTCATATATGTCAATTTCTATAATGACTTGTATTTTTAATATAATATGTATTTTTTCTTCATCAATTTTTAATTATAAAAAACCCGACATAAATTATGAATTATTAATAGAACTTTATGATAAATATTATTGTATGTTTTGAAATAAAACTTATAAAACTAATTAATATGGTTTGTACCCAAAATCACTAAATTCATATACTTTTAGTTATAACTAAATATTTTGTTAATATAATGAAATTGTGAAGTATTTTTTTATTACTTCCAATTAAAAGGATAAACATGAGTATTAAACAATTTTTAAAAGAGAAAAAAGAATTAATTAAAGCAAATAGAAGATTGATAGCATTAGGCTGTGGTGTATCAGCTGTAATGGTGGCTGTACCAAGCATTACTGGTGTAGTAACATCCCAACAAGCCAAAAACAAAAAAGACAAAGATAAATATTATTACACACCAGGTGAAATAAGATTTGATGAAAATGGTAAATTAATTATTCCTGAAATTATTGATAAAGATAAACCAAGTAATGGTTATCAATATAAATTAGAATCAAATAAATCAATTGATTTTATCAATGAATTATTTAATCAAGAAAAATTTAAAAAAGATCTTAAAGCTAATCTTACTAAAACATTCGATTTTAATCAAGAAAAATTTAAAAAAGATCTTAAAGCTAATCTTACTAAAACATTCGATACTATTCTGAAAAGTGATAAATACAAAATGGATTTTGAATTTCAAGTGACTGATGATATTAAATTACTTATTAAAAATTTAATTACAGATAAAGATTTAGGATTAGGTGAATCAGTTCATATAAATGATTTTATGAATACAATTGTTAATGAATGTATCAATAATCCAAATTATGATATATTAACACAATATAATCCAGAACAATTATGTGCATTATCAGGTGTTGATATTAATAAAGAATACAATGATGTTATGGTTCAAATAAGTAATGAACAAACTATTTCACTATATGGTGGTGCTGGATCACTTCCTAACAGACCAAATAATCCAACATTTGATCAACCAAATAATGTTGAATTAAACAATTTAACAATAAAAGAATATGATGAGAAGGTGCTTGCTCAAAATGAATATTATCAATATGTGTTTATGTGAACATATAGAATTATACTCCCATCTCTAATTGTCTTTAATATAGTTTTAACATTAATCAACACTTTAACATTTGGTTCTCTAGTTATTCTAATTGCGCAAACTATTCTTGATATAACATTTTCAACTATCCAAATATTAAAATCTGAGAAGGATTATGAAAATACTAAGGAACTAAGAAAAAATATAGACAATATTATTAGTCAAAGCAATAATTATGAAAATCTTTCTACAATTTTTAATGCTAATAGTTTAGCAATAAATCTTTTTATGTTATTAAAACAAGATTGGGTAGAGTCCGCTATTAATACATTAGCTAAAAAGATATTGAAAATTAAAAATGAAATAATTTACAATACAAAACTTAGGCTAAAAATAAGTAGTAAAATTGTGAGTGTTCTAAGTATATCATTCACTATAATAATGACAATTTTAGAGGATAATTTAATAAAAGATGGAATATAAATATAAGAAGCTTTTTGAAGAATACAAAAAAATAATTTCAATAATTTTATCAAATGAAATATTTTTAAATATGATTTATGATAATCATTTTTATTCAATTATTATAAAAATTTTATCTATAATGAAATTCTTAATATTGAAAATTGAAAATGATTTAAATGATTGATGAATATATGTTCTTAATATAAATGTATTCTTTAATATAAGAATAGACATTAATCAATTAATAGAATGTGATAATTTAGATTTAGTTGAACAGATAAATATTATTACATCTAGTTTAGATATATTATTAATGAAGCAAAATAATATTATGTTTATGGATTTAGATTATGTTGCCAACATAAATGATAATGCAATAATTCCAATTGTTGATGAATATTTGATAGATAATGGAAGACAACTCAATAAATTCCGAAAACAAAAAACTACAATTAATACAAATAGTGATAGGACTTTAAACAAGGAAATAACTTTTAATATTGTTGATCAATATAAACACAATAAAGATTATTTTATTATCAATAAAAACAATAAGTATAAGTTTATTAGTGTATTGATTATGTTATTAAAAATATTTTGTTCTTGTTCAATATTAGCAATGTCTATACTATTATTTGTTTCAGAAAGCAACTCAACATTTAAAACATATTCATTTGTTCCAAAATTATTAGGAATAATACCATTAATGTGTGGCATCTATGGTTGGTACAATATAATTTTTATTTTAAAATCATGAGTTAATGAAGAACATAGATATAAAATCTTAATTAAGAATGAATGGTATTTTAATAGATTTTCAGGCATAAGTTATAGTGTAAATTCCGAAATATTTATCATAATCCTATCATACACTGCACTATTTCCTTGTTGTATTGCATTATTCTTTTTGCATTATACTCAATCATCATTATTTTTATCAACTATGATTTTGTTTGGATTATATATAATTGGTATTGTTATTTGTTTGCTATTATATATATTTGGATCTAAGTTTAATCCTAAGGTTAATAATTTTCTAATAAACAATTTATACATCAAGTACTATGATGAAAAAGCAGGTGTTTATGCAAGATAAAAAAATTATTGTATTATGAAATGATATTTACACTATCTTTATAAAAATTATTCAATGTCAGATAGATGTAAATGGTTTAACATATACAGAATATTTCAATAATAATTTGTGTTCACTCCTTAAAATATTTAAACAATACACATTAAATGATAAGACTAAACTAAATAAGTATTATGAGATAGAATTTAAATTGAAAATATTATTTCCATTTATTATGTCACAAAAATCTTCTTTTGAAGGTGAAAATAATATAACTAAATTAATTGAATACTTTGATTCAATACTTATTAATGTTAATATATCTAAGAAACATGATCAATCTATTAAAAATTTTATTTCTAACTTTAAAGTAAATGAAAGTAAAAATAATACTTTATTAGTTAGTGCTTCAATTAATAAAATAAAAATGGATTTTAAAAATAACCAAAATAAATTATTTAAAAGTAAATTTGTAAGCAAATTAAATTTATTACAATTTAACAATATTATGCAATTGATAGTTTCAATCTTATCTTTAATAATTTGTATAATTGGATTCTTTTTTAAGAATACATCAATAATATTACTTATTGTAATTAGTCTATTTTCTTCATTATCAATTATTAGTAACATATTAAAATTAAGAAAAAATTATAAAACCAAGACAAATATTGTCATAGTGAAATCAGAAATAAAAGCAGATAAAATAATTGCAAATAAAAGAATTTATCTAGAAAATGGTATGGCTTTGTTTTTATTAACATCTGTACTTATATATTGGCTATCATCATGTAACTGGCATATAAGTAGCGATGTTTATGTTTTATTTATATTGTATTTACTTTTTATAAGTGCCCTTTTTATTGTATGCATTTGTTGATGGTTAATATTAGAGGTAATAAAGAATTATAAAAATTATAACTATCAATACCTATCTCAATTATATGAGAAATATTATACAACTTATTATAATGCAGAAAGTTATTTAAACATCGATTATGGATTATAAAAAATTACTAACACTATCTTATCAAATATCAGATCTAATTTTGGAATTGTAGATAATTTTGGAGAAATTCACTTTTAGAATTTAAAATATTTTATGGAGTGAGTATGAAAGATAATAATATTAAAGATTTATTTAAAATATTTTATGGAGTGAGTATGAAAGATAATAATATTAAAGATTTAGATATAAAAAAATTATTAGAAGAAAACGATGTAAAAACATTAGTTGATTTAGATGTATTAATTGGAAAAATGAAAAAAATTTTATTGAATCAGCATTAGAAGCTGAATTTGATGAACATATTGGTTATGCAAAGCATGATCAAAATTCAAGAGAGGTTTCAAATAATTATAGAAAAGGAAAACTCAAAAAACCATTTCAACTTCAAATGGCAAAGTAACAATTAATGTTCCAAGAGATAATAACTCTACATTTGAATCAAAAATTGTTAAAAAACATCAAAGAAATATCCAACAAATTGAGGATCAAATTCTATTTCTATATTCAAAAGGAATGTCTACTAGAGATATTCAAGAAACTTTGTATCAAATGTTTTATTGCGATCTTGATAAAGATACAATTTCTAGAATTACAGATAGGATTCTTCCTGAAATTGTAAGTTGACAACAAAGGCCATTAGAGTCAATTTATCCTATTGTTTATGTTGATGGAATCAGATTTAAAGTAAGAGAAGAATCAATGTATATTGAAAAATCTGTATATATAATTATAGGCATAAATATTAATGGTTTTAAGGAAATACTAGGTTTTTGAATAGCAGAAAGCGAATCAGCTAAACAATGATTAAATATATTTAATGAACTTAAATCACGTGGAGTTCAAGAAATTTTATTAGCTTGTTGTGATTTACAAAATTTTGTGTCTGATATGAAAAAGATATATAAAGCAAATTCATATAAAGACGCTTTAAATGCATTAGATGATTTTGAGAAAAAGTGAGGGTCAAAATATACTTATGCAATTAAATCATGAAGGAATAATTTTGAAGAATTAACAACATTTTTTGATTTCCCAAATGAAATAAGAAAAATTATTTATACTACAAATACTATAGAAAATGTAAATCGTAATATAAGATCAATAACTAAAACAAAGGGAGGCTTTACAAACACAAATTCCTTAATGAAAGTAATATATTTAAAATTAATGGATATTCAAAAAACATGAAAAACAAGAACTATAAAAAATTGACCACAAATTATAAATCAATTAATAGTCTTGTTTCCAGATAAAATTGTGGTATAAGTAATATGCT
>CASESV010000051.1 GCA_949290735.1 uncultured Mycoplasmataceae bacterium | reverse complement strand
TGAAAGTTGATTTAATTGATTTGTTCTTTGATTTTCCATTCTTACCATATAATTCACAAATGCAGATTTTAAATCTTGGTCATTTTTATACATTTTTCCGTCAAAATATTTAAAATCATTCTCATATGTTGAATTAATTTTAATAGGATTAATTAATTTCATGCTTTCTGCACCTGCAGTAATTCATTGGTCATCACCACGAACATTATAACTACCACCATCTCAACATCATTCAGCATAAGCTGTTTTGTAAACAAAACTTGCTTTATAAGTATATGTTGGTGGGTTAAGCATTCTATCAATTTCAATAGCTATCATAACTACTGAGAAAACCATTCCAATAGTATCTATTACATTTAAAGTATTCATAAGATATCTAAAACCTCTAGCATGAAAAAAATTATAAGCTCCACGTTTTGTTTTTTGTCAACGAGATAAATTTCCAGAGTCAGATATAACTGAATTTGCAGTTGCTCCAGCAAGTTCATTAGCCACTTGAGCAGGAGTGCCTAAAGCAACTTGAGTAGCTGATGTACTAAGAACAACATCATCAACAAGTGGTGATCCTGCATGAACATTTCTAAGAGATTCAGGAGTTAATGATACAGGTGCATCAACATCAGTTGAACTTATGGCAACTAGTGGATTTATTCTAGATGCTCTTGACTGAGTTTCTAAAATGTCAATACTCGTTGAATGATTTATAATTTCATCATTCATTTGAATTGTTTTCTTTTTGAATATTTTCTTTATGTTGGCCTTTGATTTTTTATTCATTGAATCAATTTTAGTTCCATTAATTATCTTATTACCATTAATAAGACTACTATCAATATCATTCAAATTTAAAGAATCAGATAGACATTGAGCCTTTTTTTCTCCTCAAAATTGTCTCTCACTTTCATAATATATTTTTAGGTTATCAACTTCACTATTTCCAGGGGTTTTAGGCATGCCATCAAGAATATTTTTAATTTGCATTTGCATTCTATCACAATGACTTTCAAATTCAAGTACTTTTGTTTTAGCTCAATTAAGTTCATTAATGTCACTGAAACCTTTTGATAAGCCTGTTTTAATATATACATTACTAAAGACATCTATATAGCTACCCATTGACATTGCATATTTACTTCTTGCGGATATAAATCTATAATCATAATAGTCACATGATCTCGAAATATCTAACAATAAAATTTTTGATGTATTATCAATATCAACTAATTTAAACATGTCTTCATTAAAATTAACTTCATAACCAGAATCAACAACACGTCATTGATAAAAATGTGATTTTTTATTAGTTCATTCCTTCGAAGATATATATTTTTTTTCTGATTTATATAGTTGTTGAGCAATATAATCTTTTTTGTTACTTGAAGATTTTCTTGATTCATAATATTTTGCAAAACTTTCTTCAAACGATTTTGAAATTTCATTTGTATATTTTGTTTTAGCAACATCCAAACCATCTTTTCATGATACAGATCCTGGTGAATTCATGTCACCTGTATATACATCACCAGGTTTAGCTTTCACTAACCAATCTAAGTATGGATCATCCAGAATAATATCATTTGGGTTATATGCCTTTAAAATAGATTTATATTTATCCAATAAAGCTTGTTTACTATAATCTCTATCCAAAATCTTTAAACTTTCTACAAGTTCATCATATGATAAAACTCTACCTTCACTAGAACTAAATACAGGAGACATTTTTGCTATTTTTTTCTTATATTCTTTTTTGAAAGCAACTTCAAATTCATCTTTATTTAATTTATGACCGACGTTATTTGCAATAATTCCATCTGCTGCATTCTTAGCATTTCCAGCTATGGCTTCACTTGTTATAGTTGACTTTCTTTTGTGATTTGAAGTTGCTTCTGTTTTAAGTGTTTCACTAGATCTACCAGTTATAGCATTATTTTGTTGAGTAGTCGAACCAGATTTTAAACCAGCATCATATTTTGAAACTTGATATTCACAAAGATTTTCAGTAGATTTTGATATATTTTTTACTTCAGATGGTTTAGTATTAAATCTTTCAGAAGTTGCATACTCATTACCTGCATTAATTGTTTTATTCATTTTATTTGATTGTTTATCACTATAAACATTCGATTGTTTTTTGTCAGTTGAGTTAGCAGCAGAAGTTGATTGACCGACAGTAACTTTACTTGGTGATGACACTGCATATTTACCGTTCACGTTATTACCTGGATTATAAACAAGATTAGGATCTCTAGTTGGCACTGGTGGTTTTTGTGGTTTAGATGGAATGCTTTCAGCTGGTGGTCTATCCGGTATTGCAGGTGGTTCACCAGTTTTAGTTATTTTTTTTGATTGACCTACAGATCTAACAGATACATCATCATCTATATTGTTTTGCAATTCAACTTCTTGAGATTCATTGTAACTTTCAATATCATAAGGTTTTTTAAATCAATAACCTCAACGTTTAATAATTTGATAGTCACTAACTAGATTAGCATTGGTTGCACCAGCTGTATCTTCATAAACATAGTTTGGATTAAAATACATTGTATATCCTTGCTTAGATGTAGCAAAATCTTCACTATTAACTTCATATTCATCATGTAATGTTTGCATATCAAAGTATTTATCAAATGAATATTCAAACATATCAATAGTTTCATAATCTCATGCGTTTGCTGGAATAGCATAAACTGTATTAGCAATGTAAATGTTTTTAGTTATATATCCATCTTTTATTTCAACTTGTGGAATAACATAGGTATCAAGTTTTTGATTAGTTCTATTCTTTCAAATATTTGGGATGATACCAACCAAACTATTGAATGATATATTGTTATAATTAATATCATTATTCAATGAAAGATTAGGATCAAAACTATATTCAACATCTTCATTATTTGTTACAAAATTAGAAGAACCACTATAAGCTATTATTTGACCTGTTTTTGTTTCAATGCCTAGTTCACTTAATAATGATTTCAACATGCCAAAGTTTTCATTAATTAATGATGAATATTGAGCTGTATGTTTTAATATGTCATTGATAATATATGTATCAAATATCTCATTTTCTTCATCTAAACTTTTTCCTTGGATAACAGAATCAAATGATAATTGAATTTGTTGATATCCTCTAAATAATAATGCTAATCTTTGAAAGAAAATAGCTGATTTTTCATTATCTTCATCATTT
>CASESV010000050.1 GCA_949290735.1 uncultured Mycoplasmataceae bacterium | reverse complement strand
AATACTAAAATACAAGTTGGAATTGATGCAGCATAGAACATATTAGCAGGTAAACCTATAACTGCTCTTAAATATTTTTTCATACCAACTAAATATTTTCTAATTTCATATTCAGCATTTCCTCTAAATAAAACGCCATGAGGAATAATTACACCACATTTACCTTTTTCTTTTAACATATAAATCATATGTTGAATAAATGCAAAGTCAGCTACTGATTTTGGTGCCATTTTTGGATATTCACTAAAACGAGCATCATCTTTTAATTCTTCTGGGGTTCAGTCAGATGAGAATGGAGGATTTGCTACTATAATATCAATTTGTCCTGAAAGGTTAGCAAATTTATTATCTTTTAATGTATTGCCATTTTCAATTTCAAAATTCTTGTATTGAATATCATGTAAAAACATATTCATTCTTGCCATGTTGAATGTTGATGTTGTTTTTTCTTGACCTAATAATTTACCAAAATTATCTTTACCAATATTTAGTGCTGCTTTAATTAATAGTGATCCAGAACCACAAGTAGGATCATAAATATATCTAGCATTATCAACTTTATCTAAAACAATTTTTGCTAGCATATCAGAAACAAAAGATGGAGTATAGAATTCTCCTGCTTTATCTCCTGATTGTGAAGCAAATTTACTTATAAGAAATTCATAAGTATCTCCTAAAACATCATTACCACCATTTTTGAATGATAATTCTTCAAAATCTAAATCCTTCATCATATTAAATAAAGTATTTGATTTCTCTTCAACAGTTTTACCTAATACTGAAGCATTTAAATCAATATCACTAAAAAGTCCATTAAAATCTTTAGAACTATCTTTTCCTATTGTTGAATCTTCAATATTCTTGAAAGCTTTTTGTAGTCTTTCTATAATTTTAATTGTGTCATATTCACAATCTTCTACAATACTTTTAAAGGTATCATGATATTCAACAAAGAATCCAATACTATCTAAAACATATTTTTTAGCTCTTTCATATAAATCCTTATCATTATGTAGTTCTTTAAAAGTAGTTCTTTCCTTTAACACTTCTTCTACTTTATTTGATATTTTTTCAGAAAGAAATTTAAAAAACATAAAACCAATAATGTATGGTTGGGATTCAGGAATCTTCATTGATGAATCAGATCTTATCTTGTCGCATACTTTTCAAAGTTGTTGTTTTATATTATTACTATTATTTTCCATATTTACCTCGATAATATTTACTTATTTTTTCTATAATGTTTTGCTTTTGAAATAATAATTCATTAAGCTTTTCAAATTTCAAATTTATTTGAGAAGATAAAAGCATTTTTTTATCTTGTCTATAATTAAGTTCCATATTTTTTAGATGATTAACATTCAGTATTTTAATAACTTGGCCTGATTGGAATTTTTCAAGTAAAGAGATGTTATTCTTTAAAAGAAAATACAATATTTTTGAATCAACATCTTTTTTAGCACTAACAATTGTAAATTTTGAGTCAACAATTGTTTTTTCAATAATATCATGAACATATATAACTGATATTGGGTGAAACATTTTAATGATAATATCTCCTTTTTTAACTAGATAATTCTCATTAATGTCATTTTTTAAATAAACTTTGCTAAGATTATTTAATTTTAGTTTTGAGTTAACAATATTTTTAATTTCAATCATATGATATTCAAAATCAGTTTTTTCATAAGTAGCTTCTCTTGTTTTTAAAACACCAATCTGCAAATTAGCAAGTTTGGATAACTGCATTTAACCTCCTTTAATGTTCTTTTAATATGGAACACTTATATATTACCAAAAAAGGAGATTTTTGATATTTTTTTGTTTCGTTTTTAACATTTTTAATGAATAAAAGATTTTTTTTTAAATATTATATATTTAAAAACCTACACTTTTTAGTTCATTTAATTTTGCAATTTTCTTTATAAAATAATTTACAGATTCAAATTTTTCATCATCAAATAAAGGGTCATTTATAAATTCTGGAAGTTTTTTTGATAAAAAATCGTTATCAAGAGATTGTTTAATCTTAAATTCTTTTAAAATTGCTTGAATAACTTCAGATGTTGTTTTTCAATCTTTAATTGCTTCATTAGTTGCATCAGAAATTTTACTTTGAATATATTCTTTTCATAAACTAATAATTTCATCATAATTACCTGATGTGTAAATTCTTCTATTTCTCAAAAACTCCAATAAAGCCTCATTGTTTTGAGTGTCATTTGATTTTTCTCTTATTATTTGAGAAATCTTTTTATATAAATCAAAATTTTCATCAATAACATCTGGAACATCTTCTTCTTTGTATTTTTTAATTTGGTGGAATAATGATTTTAAATATTTTACATCAACTATTATTTCATCAAGATCGACAATTTGATAATCGTTTCAAACCGGTATTATTTTTGTTTCCTTAGCCTTTGAGACTAATTTCTTATACGCTTCTTTATATTGATTAAAAGTTCTTTCATTAATTTTGAAATCATTCCAACTAAAATCAATTGATGGCTTAATCTTATTGAATGTTCTCATTACAGATCTAAATAAATTTAAGAATTTGATTGTTAATTCTGCATCTGAATCATTAAATGCCACTACATCATCTATACTTGGAAAATCCTTTAATAAATTATCTATAACCTCTTCAAATTCTTTTTTTACATCATTATATGTTAACATGTTAAGTAATGTTGGGGTACTTACACCTCCATTTGTATATAATTTAAAAGCTTCATCAATATCGCCTCTTGTTGTTTGAAATGAAACAATATTCCCTGTTTCTTTACCTGGACTTAATCTATTAGTTCTGCTAATTGCTTGAATTAATGATTGATATCTTAATTGCTTATCTAAAAACAATGTATTAGTTATTGGTGAATCATAACCAGTTAATAGCATTGAAACTACAATCATTAAATCATATTTTCTATCTCTAAAATCATTTTGAATAGCCGTTTTATATTTATTGAAGCAAGATAAATCTCAGGTAGGATTGTATTCTTTAATTCTTTCTAAAATAAAGTCTGATGCTTTTTGGTTAAGTTCAATATTTTTAGAATTAGTGTTCTTGTTAACACTATAAACAATTGCACAAGATAAATTATTTTCTTTTTGAAATTGTTTGTAATATTCAATAGCTTCTTGAATTGATGAACAAGCCAACATTGCATTAAATTTTCTTTCTCTTGTTAGCTTATCATAGTTTTTAGTAACATAATTTACT
>CASESV010000049.1 GCA_949290735.1 uncultured Mycoplasmataceae bacterium | reverse complement strand
CTTAAATGTTTAATTGATGAATATATTTTTTATTACAACAATAAAAGAATACAAGAAAAATTAAGTTGACTTAGTCCGATTAATTATAAAAATAATATGTTATAAAATAATTGTCCCAAAATTATGTCCATGTCTAGGATTTAACGTAATTATAAACTGTAATGCTATAATAAAAATAAGATGATATCTTTAGCTACATCAGCATATTATTACAATAAAGAAAATGAATTTGGATTATCGCCAAATATATGATGAAAAATAAATAAGGCTTTAAAAAAATATAAACCATATAATCAGATAAGAAAAAAATACTTTTGGCCAATAATGATATCATTGGTTTTTGGTATTATTGCTATAATTTCATGCTTGCCATTAATGCCAGTATTTGTTTTGGGACATTTTTTTGAAACTGTTTGGGGCATAACTATTAGACAATACTGAAATGAAAGTGGTGAAGTTGTTTATCGATCTGTTTTTTCATTCATGATGTGAGATTATGATGATAACTTGCAATTAACACATATTGGGCCTACAATAGCACTTTATATTTTACCTATGGTTGTGCTTATATGTTTCTTAATATCATTTATCTTTAAATATATACTAATAAGTAAATATTCTAAGGAAACTTTCTTTTGTAATTCGGAAGTAGAGTATGTTAAAACATTTAAAAAATATAAAGACAATATTTACTTCAACCACAATATTTTTAAAAGTTTATATTTTTGAATAGATTTGACTTGTTTAGTTTTATATGTTGATGGAATGATATTTATGTTTATTGTTGGTTTTCAAAAAATTGAATTTGGTGGTTCTGGTAATTTAATAGAATTAACGTGAACTGAATCAACAACAAGACGACCACTAACAGGGGAACTGCAAGGTTATGAACTTGAAACTATAAACTATACATTTAAACCAAGTGTTCTAATGCTAATTACATGAATAGTATCATTTATTTCAGGTTTTGCACTAGCTTTTAATTCTCTATACGCAAGACAAAAAATAGTTTTACCAATGATTAGTGGTATTTACTTAAAACTTAAAGACCCAGCATTTATTAGCACTTTAGATATAGATCAAGATACAAAAAAACAAATTTTCTTAGCGTTAATGATGAGTGAAACACCAATCAATCAAACAATACTAAAAGATGTACAACAAGAAATGCCATTAGAAGATAATTCAGTAATTGATGATAACTAAGAACAAAATAATATATAATTTGGGGATGTGATTATAACTTAATGAATTTGTATATTAGACATTTAGTTAATCTTCATGACTTCACTTTGTTATTTTAATAACTAGAACTATATTCAGAATAATATTCATTATAAAGTTTGATTATTAAATCAAAATCTAATTCTGGTTTGAATTCTTTCCTTCTTTTTCACAAAATAATACAAACAATAGATAAAACAAAGAAAATTGATAAAAGTATTAATATAGCTATGAACACACCAGTTAAATTAACTATTAAATTTAATTTATAAATCAATGCAACTATCCCGATATTTAGTGTTAAATTTCATGACAATAAAAAGAAAAAATAATCGCCTAAACGATAATCTCGAGGGTGATGAATAAAATTAAATTTTGTATACCTACGATAATTGATATTTTTTAATTTTATTAAATAACACACTGATACAGTAAATGAATATAATTGGTATATTAATGGAATCAAAATAAATAACACCAACAAATTTTCATTCGATATATTAAATACAAAAAATAAATTAAATAACATCGGAATAAATGAACAAATAAAAACAAAGAGTCATGTTGTTAAATAAATATTATAATTTGACTTATTTTCTTTATTGTAGAAATCTATTGTTCCTTTTTTAAATTTATATCTTATTGTTTCTATGCACTTATTATTAATTTCTTTTGAAGAAATTGTATAAAAATTATTAGTTGTTTTATTTTTTGTTTGAAAATATATTAATGGTGTAAAGTCAGGTAATGCATCACTATTTTCAATTAATAACAATTGTTTATTTATAGCATTATTTGAAACTTCTTGTTTTTTTATATTGCTAAAGAAATCTTTCAATTCTAAATATTTTTCTTGAATATAATCATCATCATAATCTATGAGGATGATATCTTCTAAATTTAAATTAAACATTACATTTAAAAAATATATAAGCTTTTTTGATTCTGATGGGGTCTTATTAATCTTGTTATCAAGTGATAATTTTATTTGAGTTAATGCTGTTATTTCATTTTGAAATGGATAATTATTATAATGTCTACTAAATAGATCATTAGATAATATATCTAAAATTAGATCAGATATTTGGTAAGATAGTGTTAGTAATTTTTTATAGTTCATATTCTATAATTAAATTTGATTCCAGAATTGTCATTGTTATTGAAAAAGCTAGACTTAAAATACTTAATGAAATTTTTGCAATAGATATAGCTTTTTGAATTTCTAAAAAAATTTTAAAATTTACATCTTTATTTATTTCAAGTAAAACATTTATATTATGTGAAATGTTTGTAAATTCTTTATTAATGCTAAATAATGTTTTAACTTTTGATGATCAATCACAGAAATATGCAAAATCTTTAAAGTCTTTGAAACATTCAATTGTTTCTTTAATTTTGTTTTTAAGATTTATAGTATTGTTGTATGATAATGCTGAATAACTTATTTGAACTGTACAAAATATAACATCTGCAATTGTTTCAATTATAAGCGGAGTAAGACTACCAAACGTAAATGGATTTAATATATTAAGTATAATGTTTAATGCAATAAATACAGGTAGTACAATACTATATGTAACTAAAAATATATGCTGATAATATTCATTTTGTGAAAGTACATTATCATAATACTCTTTAATGGTTATATTATTTAAATCAACTTTGTTTGGTTCATTAAATGTTGGATTATTTGGTTTATTAGGAAGTGACCCTGCTCCTCCATATAATGAAATGTTTTGATTGTTATTAATTTGAACCATTATACTATTGTATTCTTTATTAATATCAACTCCTGACAATGCACATATTTGTTCTGGATTATATTGTGTTAATATATCATAATTTGGATTATTGATACATTCATTAACAATTGTATTCATAAAATCATTTATATAAACTGATTTACCTAATCCTAAATCTTTATCTGTAATTAAATTTTTAATAAGTAATTTAATATCATTTGTTACTTCAAATTCAAAATCCATTTTGTATTTATCACTTTTCAGAATAGTATC
>CASESV010000048.1 GCA_949290735.1 uncultured Mycoplasmataceae bacterium | reverse complement strand
TTAAAAGCTATTAATTCAATATTATATTTGATGATCCCATATACAATATTACTTTCTTGGGTATTGATTGGAATTTTTGTTGTATTAATTCTTGTTTATATTCCAAATTCAATAATAGAAGTTAATAATACTAATATATTTCCAACGTTATCAGTTTTAGCTATCAGTATCAATACTCTGACTTATTCACTTTTAATACATAAGTTTACTAAGCAAACAAATATAGAAAAAATATCAGGTTATGATTTAAGTATAATTAGATTGTTGATAAGCTTATCACCAATTTCATTGGGCATAACATCATTATTTTCTATTAAAAGATTAAATAAATATAAACGAATGTATAAAGATAATATCAATAATGTTAATCAAGAAAGTAAATAATATAAATAAGTAATAATAAATATTATAGATGTATGTTACACTTAATAAGCAATGAATAAATAAAAGGAGAAATAAATGGTGTTTTGAGGTAAGTTAGCAAAATTATCTTCTATTATCTGTATATCGCAGGATCTGTTGTATCGTTAGGTTCAATAGCAATGATGGGTATAGGGACACAATATCAAGTGACATATCAAACTGGAGAAAAACACTCTATTGGAAGTGTTAATTATAAAACAGAAAATGGAATGAACTACTATGACTTTGTGAAGTCTTGTAAAGATTCTTTGAAAGTAATTAATAGTCAAATTGGTTCTGCAAATGATTAAACTTCACAAGAATTAAAGCAAATAAAAATGTTAGAAGATGTGATTATGGTGTATGAATTAATGATTGCAGGTGCTGTATTATTCAGCGTTTCTACATTAGTAGTAATTTTATTTATCATAATTCTAATTATTAATAAAAAGAAAGCATAGAATTAATACAATAGAATATTGAAAAAAAGAATTAACTATTCAATGAATTAATTCTTTTTTTTGTTACTACTTAAAATACGCTTGACATAATATATATATATATATACTTATTAATGGTCTTATGACCATTTAAAGGAGTATTATGAAAAGTGCAAAAACTAATTTAATTATTGCAAATTTTCCATTAATTGCATTTATTACACTTGGAATTTATCCGTTAATTGCTGGAATAATTGCTTGTGTTCATCATAAAGAAGCACAAAATAGTGGATTAGCATTAGCTTGTGGGATATTATCAATTCTATGTGTATTTTGTTTAGTAACTTTTATTTTAGCTTTCTTTATTAAGGTTTAATAGAATAGGGATTATTTTATGGAATTATTTAAAAAAGCAAAAGGAATTAAAATAAGAGGTATTGTTGGAATTGTCTTATTCTTTACATTAATCGGAATTGTTGTTAGCTTAATATTAAGTCTTATTGATGGAATTATTATTTTATCTACAAATTGAAATAATAAGGAACTTGAAGATTCAAAATTATTATGAGGCTTATTAACTTTATTACTTTTAGGTCCAATTGGTAGTTTAGTATTTGGTATTAAAGCAGAAAAACAATTAAAAACAAATTAATTAGTTATATGAAATAAAAAAAGTGGTTAGCCATTTTTTTATTTTTCTATGAATACACTTGACAATATATATATATATATACTTATTAATGGTCTTAGGGCCATTAAAGGAGATATATGAAAAAAAGTCTACCTATGTTATTGTCTATTTTTAGTGGGTTAATTCTAATTGCATTAATTGTAACAATAGTTGCAGTAGTTATGGTAAGTAATATGTATGAATTAGTTTATGATCCATATTATGGAACATATGTTGAGCAGTTTAGTTCAGCAAAAGCAAATACAGCTATAGCTTTTAGTTATGTAGGTTTAGTAACAGAATTAACTAGCATCATTGGTACGTTTGTTACATCTATAGTAATGTTAGTCAAATCTAAACAGCTTGATTCAAGTATTAAAGGCTTCTTTAAGGGAGTTTCTATTACTGCTATTGTTATTTCTTCTGTTGGTTTATTATTTAGTTTTTTAGGTACATTTGTAGTAACAACTCTTGCATTTGTTTGTATTGTAGGAATGATTGTTGTGTTTGGACTTTCAATTGCAGCTAATGTCAAGTATAAAAAAGCAAACATCTAAATTATAAGAAATAACATAAATATAAAAACTCATTAGCCAATGAGTTTTTTTCTTTTATATTAGTTTAAGTAGTATTTTAAATTAAGTTTTGCAAAATATTTCCCATTTATTTTAAATTTAATTGGTTTTGCAATTAATTTTTTTAGTTTAAATGTAAATTATAAAATTACAATTTATCTATTAAAACATTTTTAAATAAATATATAAGTGAATATATAATTATTTTGTATTGATACAAACATATGTGTTATTTGATTTTATTTAATTAAAGTTATGTCTCAAGGAAGGTTCAAAACAATGAAAGTAAAAAATTTTATAATATGATCATCAATAATCTTACTTCCGATTTCTATTGTTATTCCTACCATTATAAATACAGTTACAAAAAAAATAGATAGCATAAATATCAATGAATTGAAGTTATCAAAAGATGAAATTAGAAAAAATATTACTGAAAGACAAATATTGTTAAAGGTGACATTATATACTAATAATAGTGAAGTAGATGAAATATTTTTTAATTCATATTTTATTTCATCTAATAAAATAATGGTTCCACTTATAACTATTCAATATATTAGTGATAATATTAATGCTAATCTTCCTTTTGAATTATCCTTTACAACTTTTGATGAAAATAATAAAAACATAAATGATCAATCAATATGAACAAAGTTTAATATTAAAAATGTAATTGAAGTAATTAATAATGTACCTTTAAAAACTAAAAATAATTTTATTTTTGTAGAAATTGATCATTACAAAAAAATTAGTGATTATGCCCTATCATTCAATTATATAGTTAGAAAAAATATTTTATATAGATACATATATTCAAGTATGTATATTAAATCTGATATGGTAATTTCTGTTTTTAATGAAGTTACAGTAAATCACAAATTAAATGAAAATGTAGATTTAGAATATGAAATTGATGGTAATATTGTTTGTTCTAATCTTTCAAATATATTTGAGGTTAATTCTCAATTTGGAATGAGAGAAATAGGAAGTATTAACTCATTAGTAATTGATCCGTCAGGGTTTATAATGGGGTTTCAAGCAGACCAAAATCTAATAAATGATGTAATTTTTTATGGTGTTAAATATGAATAAAACAAAGGTAAATAAACATATTAAAAATAAATATATAGATATATTCATGATAATATTATTTTATATTTCTTTATTTTTACTTATATATATTAGTGTTGATTTAATTACAAATATTAATAATATAAATGAATATTT
>CASESV010000047.1 GCA_949290735.1 uncultured Mycoplasmataceae bacterium | reverse complement strand
TCAAGTTTTATCAATAAAACAAAAACAAGAATTATATGATGATTTTGATCCAAACAAATATATAGTTAATCATAGTGCTAACTATAAAAATAGTGATGGGTTTGTGAATGTTAATGATGCTCAAGCTAACATTTTAGCAAAGCAATCATTACGCCAAGTTTCAATAGATAAAATTAGTAATATGTTAGAAGTTGCATCAATTAAACCATTAATCAATTTTAGTATAAATACATTGTTTGATGAGTTAGTTAAACTAAATGAAGATGATAAAATAAAAACATTTAATGCTATTAAATTTAATGATACAAACGGTCAAACATTATATTTTATAAATACATATAATAGGAATGGGGGTTTAATTAATACAGCTAAACAAAATCTTGATCAATACTTAATTTATAAATATAAACTCAAAATAGAGGAAATCAAAACAAAGAAGCAATTTATTATTTATAATGGTCAATACTATGAAACAATGTCAGATTTAATTAAATACAATAGTTAATTATTAAAACAAAGAGAAAAAAAGGAGTTAATTATGATATTCAAATCACTTTCTAAAATAGCAATTACTACACTAACAGCATCAGTTACAGGGACTGGAGTTATTGTTCCTACAGCAACATATATTGTGAAGAACATTAAAAACGAAAATAATAATAAAGAAAACAATTCAAAAGTTTTATTACCTTCAAATACAAATGGTACCATTGCATTTAATTCAATTGATGAAGCAGTTGATTATGTTTTAAAAAATGAACAAACACTATCAACACTTAAAAATAGTGCATACATCGGTGATTTTTCTGATGTTGGTGCAACCAATAAAGTAAACTTAAAAAAAGTACATGAATTAGGAGATAATCAATTATTACCTGCATATAAGATGGCTAATGGACAATTTACATCAGATATCAATCAAGCAATTAGTTCATTTGTTGGAGCACCTATTAGTAACTATAAAGACGCAAATGGTAATATTCATAGTGACTACACAAAAGCAAAAGAAATTAATAAATATATTTCAGAAACGAGAAATGTATGAGGTGTTAGTTTTTATGAAATCAAGGATTATTCAAGTAATAAGACTATAAGAATTAATCCTTTAAACAAAGAAGATATTGCAACATTTAAGAAGATTGCAATTAGAAATTTAAGTAATAGTAGTAGTGGATTTACAATAGATAAAGTTTATCAAAATAATTTATTAGATGGTACGATATTTGTTCCAGCAAGTGATGTTTTAGTTAGTCAAACAAGTAGAGATGATATGATTTCAACTGTTTTTGATATTATGAATGTTTTATCACAAGAAAAGGATAAATATACATATAACTTTGATGTTCAATTAGCAAATAATGCATCAGTTTTATCTGAATATAAATATATTCCAGATAAAAATGCTAATGCTCAGTTTATGAAAACAAAATCAACAAGTCCATCTTATCAAAAATATATTGATATGCACTATACTGTATATCGTGGTAACTTTGAAAAATTAGATCAAGAAAAATTCAATGAATATGCTAGCAAATTTATAAATCCACAAGAATTCAAAGCATCAGCTAAGCAAACTTCAAAAGCAATGTATATTTATGAGGAATATAAAGGAGTTTTTGGTGGCTTAACATGTAGTAATCGATCTTATGACGGTTGAAATTATGAAATTGATGTTGGCGGTCAAAATGTTGGTTTCTCACTATCAAGAGAACTTTCTGATTATGATAATGATAGATATTGTGGTTTTGATAGTCAAGTTGTTGGTTTAAATGAATTTACTCCAAATATGAAAGCAAATATTTACACAATGCTAAATGTGACTACCAATCAAGATGTTATTAATACTGAAGAAGTAGTAAAAAAAGTTGCTGATATTTTAAAAGAAAAACTTATCTTTAAAGGTATTGATCACAATTGATATAAAACAAATAAAGATATAATTGAATCTATTAATGATAGTGTTGATAAGTATGCTAAAAGAATTGTTACTACTTTCTTAAGTGCAACTAGATCAACTAGTCTTTCATGAAATTCAAATGCATCATTAATAACTAAGAGTGTAACTGATAATTTAACTAATACAGCAAACTCAACTATTGATTCTAAATTAGCCGAATTAAGAACAATTGTAGATAAAAATTGATGAGTTCAAGATTTATATAATTCAGGTGTATTAGAAGAAATTTCTTCATTTGCTAATGCTATTAGTCAACAATTGGATCCAGTATTAAAAAAACAATCTTACATTATTAGTTATAATGGTGTTCCTACATTTATGATTGAAGATACTGATAAAATATCATCTAGAGCCCTTTACACAAGTAGTGATATTTCAAGTGCTTTAGATAGTTGACTTAATAGTGGTCAATATGATGGAAGTTTAATGGTAAATCTTTCTAATAAATTAAAATATGATGAAGGTGCAAAAACTGTTGTCTATGCAAAAGAAAGAGAATCATTAACAACTTATGACACAAACAATTTCCCAAGTCAACATGCTGATACTTTTAAATATATTAGAAATAATGGTGGATATAGTGAATCAGACTTAACAAGAGGTCAAAATTTACTTTTATCTAATTCAGATTCACAAGAATTATTAAGAAATGATACAGGTGTTGAGAGTGCTATCAACTTGTATAATAAAAACATTGATAAAATGATCAATTTAAATAATTCACAATATGTGAATTCTGTTGAATCACAAAACATTTGTGATTTAGATGTTCTTAGATTATATAAGCCACAATCTAAATATCAAGATAAGAGAAATTTTTTAGTTAATCCATTACCAGTTTATTACGGTGTATTGAGAGCATATAATGGAACATTTAATCCTGCAGTTGCAAATAGAAGTATTATTGTTCACCAAAGTGAAGTTGATCAATTATCAAACTATGTTGAACCTTCAGTAGTACCAGTTGTTGAAATAAGTGGTAAAAAATATATTATTTCTGAACTTGTAAATGGTGAAGATAGCATATTAAATGGATCAGTTGAAGATCTAAAAGAAAATTTAATTAATTATTTATTGAAGTATATGAAAGCAGATGAATCTAAAGTTTATCTTTCAAATAATGGAAATGATTCATTAGAAAATAGACAAATTTTAGTTGATAGTACAATTAGAAATGTAACTACAGTTAAATTAAATTTAGGGGCATTAAAAGACGATTTATTTGTTGAAAAAGAATTAGCCTTCCTATGATATAATGATCTAGTTGACTATGTTAAGGCTGTTTTAATTAAAGCTAATGCAGTTTACCAATAAAGTACTATTTAGGAGGTTCAAATGAAAATAAAAAAGAAAACTTGATTTGCTATAGGTTCATTAGTTGCAACATCATTAATTGGTGGTTCAATAGTTTTTGCAACAATGAATTCATTTATA
>CASESV010000046.1 GCA_949290735.1 uncultured Mycoplasmataceae bacterium | reverse complement strand
AAGAATGATTTAACTTTTGAAGAGATCCAAAAGATTAAGACTAAGTTATGAGATGATGAGATTAATTTTGTGTTCAATGCTTTACTAGATACTGGAATGTGGGTACAAGAATTTGTATCAGTTGACTGACAAAATCTAGATCAACCAAGCATTGGTATCAAAACAATTAAAAACAAGAATGAATACCGTAATGTATTTTTGTTAAATGAAACATTTGATTCGCTCCTTAAACTTCAAAAGCAGAACTTTGATTTTTCAAAAATAAATATTAAACGTATTCAATACTTGTTAAGTAAATTGGGTAAAGATGCAGAATTAACAATCTCATTAAGTCCACATGTTCTGCGTAGAACAAAAGGATCATTACTTAGAATGAATGGTGCAGCACTTGAAGATATTGCAGATATTCTTGGTCATAAGAAACTAGACACTACTAGAAAGTATTATTCAAAACTTAATCAACAATACATGAAGTCTGTTAGTGAACTAGCTAAGATAAAACCATGTGAATCTTTAGAAGTTCAAAACTATTAGTTGAAAACAAGTTACTAAAGAAAGAGATCATCTTATTGCAGCAAGAAATTGCAAGACTAAGAAACCAAGAATAATAACCGAACTTAGTAATTACTGACTCAAAAGGGGAATTTGATTTGGTGATCTGATCCACAGCTTAAAACCTAAAACTATTCACGACTGAAAGCAGTACTTAATTGCAAACAAATAATTTTTCATTCGCAATATGCACTACAAGCAGTATCAACATAAGCAGTGGATTTACTATTTAACTTTTTCATTTTGAAAGCTATATCAAAGTGAAACTACAGCTATTAATTACTTTAGATCTAAATTCAACATAGAACTAAAGTTCACTGATCATAACTTGGATGTGAAGTATGGATATGATTTCACATTTGAATATCAAGGTTTGATATATTACCTAATTGTTAAGCATAAACTTAACAATGATTTTTTTAAAGATAAGTTTTATTTTCACGAGGTGCTGGTATTTGATAGTCATACATTGTCTTTGTATGATAGCAATGCTAACCCAATTGAACACATTGCTAAGCATCACATTGATAATAATAAAATTGATTTAGACATAATTTCCATTATATCTAACACCCGTGAAAAAAATACACCCCTATTACATTTAGTGCAATGGAGTTATTATGAGTATATTTGAAGTGTTAAGTAAGGAATTTGATGAAGTTCAAGTAATTGATAGTCCAAATTTCTATGGGAGACGGATGGAAACGTTCTTGATCAACAAACGTTATTTTTGAAAGAGTTGTGAAACTAGACTACCGTTTGGTAATGAAGTACTAATAGTGGTTGCAGATTTCAAGAAATCTAAGAATCAACTAATTTACCGCACATTTAGTGTTAATCAATCAATTTTGAAAATCAAAGAGTGAATGAAATATGAAACAGCTAATAACAGAGTCAAAAATTAGTTCAGTTCCAAAATTCCCAAAATCCATTAGAGATGAGATTATCAATTATACGGACCAAAAGGACCACAAGTCTTTTATCAAGTGTTTGGATAGTGATACTACCTACAAATTGTTTATGGGTGCTAAAAACGTTTCAAAATCATTTGGGTGTATGACTGAAACCATTTACAGGATTGTCAATGAACCAGATTATTGTTGTGTATGAGCTAGAAATCTATCAATTGATATTGCAAACACTATTCATCCGTGTTTTCAAAAAGCATTGGATTTCTTAAAAGTTGCTTACAATCTAGATTTCACTCCATTTTTTAACATTTATGCAAAAGTAGTGGTGTTCAAACCAACTCAGCAAGCAATTTTCTTTGCTAATTTTGAATTAGTTAATTCTTTTGCGGGTTTAACTCTTAAGAAAATGAATTTTGATATTTGCGATGTTTTCATTGATGAGATCCAACAAAACCCTGATGAATTAGGGTCACAATTAGAAAAGATCTACAACAAATAACCAGCAGATATGAAGTTCATTATGCAAGCAACAATTCTTAGAACTAAAAGAAAACCAAACCAAAAGAGAAGAATGATCTTCTTATTCAATATTTATGATTCACAGCATTGAGTTTGTCAAAAATATGTGAATAAAGTAATGCCATTTAACACTGATAACAGAACTAAACTAGTTGAACAAACCTATTTGTATGTTGAATCCAAAGAATTAGATTGTTCTATTATGCGTATGAGTCGGTTCTATGTCCCAAAGAGTGAAATAGATGAGTTTCAAATGCGCGAGTACGAGTCTCTAAGATTAGAAAATCCAAAACTATATGACATTACGATCACAGGTGAACCATATGACAACATTTAAGTTCTATCATTTATCCCTTTAAACGATATATCTATGATGAAGACAATCAAATAAGACCTGAAATAGTTGTTTATGACAAAACACCAAAAGACAAGATTCAAATGGTAGTAGATGGATTTGACCCAGGTCTAAAAGATAAGAACGGATATTGCAGAGCTATATTAACCACTGATAATCAAATTGTGATTGAGTATAGTGAAGAAATTCATTCCAAAAATTTCACCAACTTCGCGCGTTTTACAACTACTGAGTTTCTTTTAGCTAGAATTGTTGCACTAAATGAGTATTATGAACTAGATCAATCAATCTTAGCAATTGATTCAAAAGAAGATGTATGATTGAAATGATTTCAAAATACATTATGGAACACCAACTAAGAATTGCACCAATTAAAGCAATTAAAAATAAAAACCCAAACTTTGTTATTGATTTTAATATTTCAAACAGATGCAAATTTTTGTTGGAGTGTTTCCAAAAGCAAATCATTAAGTTCAACATTCAATTAATTAATCTTATTGAATATTTAGCTAAAGAAGCATTTAATGCTGATTGAAAACGAGATGAAAAGATAAACCCAGAGATTTATGATCTGGTGAATGCAATGGAGTATGCTATTAGTATTTTTTATCAATTTGTAATAGCAGCAAACAATTTTGTAATTTAGTATGAAAAAGATTAAAGAGTATTTTAAGAAGAATAAAAATGCAATTAAAACAGTTTTGATGGCAATAACAGCACTATGCACTATTGCATTAAGTGTATGTGTTCTGTTAATAATGTTTAGAGTTATAGCTGTTCCAGAATGATTATGATGATTAGTAGTGATTAGGAGTTAAGAATGACTAAGAAAGAATTATGAGATAAATTAGTAGAAAATTGTGACTGAAGTGATTTCATAGAAGATGTAATGGTTAAATGTCATTGCTGTGATAAAGAAAAAGAAACAAATGATGATGCTATATATATTTGTTATGATAAAGAATATCTTATATCCGACGGTGAATGACAAACAGTATTTTTTATATGCAAAGAATGTTTTCTAGGAAAGAAAAATGACTAAAAGAGAATTTTTTAATAAAAAAAGAGAAGAATATATAAGTTTTTATAACTATCTTGAAAGTCCTGATTATTGTTTATATTGTGAAAAAGAACTGCAAGGAAATTGTTATATTTGAATTAAACCTAATATTAAAAACAGATTTATTTGTAAAGATTGTTATTTAAATTTAGAAAAAATTTTAGGAGAAGAATATGAAGATTAAAAAAGAGTTTATTGATTTGATTTATAATGGTGATAAAAAATATGAATTTAGAAATGGTGATGATAAAGAAGGATTATATAAAATTAAAGATAAATATTTCTTTTTAGATTATTTAACTTGTGTATGTGAAATTAATTTTTCTATAACTAATGATTCTGAAGGGATTAAATGGGTAATGTATTAAATTTTGGAGAAACTCTTCTTTAACAATTTAAAATTAAGAAGGAGTTTTTATGAAAAAAGATAATAATGAACAAATAGATATTCAAAAATTAATAAAAG
>CASESV010000045.1 GCA_949290735.1 uncultured Mycoplasmataceae bacterium | reverse complement strand
TTTATTAATGTATATTTCATTATACTTTTTATTTTTTTCACAATCTTCATCAATAATATCTTCATCATATTTTCATGATTCAATACAAATTTCTTTTAAATTATCCATAGCATTATTAACAAGCTCATCATTTATGTTCTTTAGATTTTGCTTTGTATATTCACTATTAGAAATATCTTTAAAAATGGCGAAGTTTAAATTTATATTTTCTTTTCTTTCTTTTTCATCAATACCTAGAAATTCATGTTGTTCTATTTTTTTAAAAATTGGTTCTATGATTTTAATTTCACCACATAAAAGATTATTATCATCAATATTAAATTCTTCTAATTCAGAACCATTCATTTTATTTAAGATTAATTTAACAAAATCAAATCATTTTATCTTTTCTAAATTAAAAGTTTTGAATAATTCTTCATAAAAATTTTTATGTTTTAATTTATTGTTATTTGATAACGTGTATATAAAACTTAATAAAATTGCTTCAATTTCATTTAATTCTCTTTGTACTCTAAATACTGATCTTAAATTTTTATATCTTCTATATGGAATCAATAGATTTACATTAAATTCTGATTTCATTATTAAACCTCACAATCTTTATCACATTCATCACTTCATTCAATGTATGAATCATGAGAATCATAAAGTAATTTGTAATAATTTTTAAAATAAGCACATCCATCTTTTTCTAATGTTTTAAGATACTCAAAGTGACCAATTAAAATAAGTTTTTGCTTTGCTCTTGATAATGCAACATTAATTCTTTCTTTTTCTCTTAAAAATGATGAATTTCTTTTCTTAGTATTTTCAATTTTTGTATCTTTTATTTTTTTCATACCCCTAATGAAATCTACAATTACAATTTCCTCTTCTCTACCTTGAAAATTATCAATTGTATCAACCTTAATTATTTTTTTATAATCCTTAAAATAACCATCTTTGTTTATATATGATCTAACCAAACTTTTTTGGTTTTTTGTTAGAGTTATAATTCCTATTCTTTTTGAAGTATTAAGTTTATCTTTATTTTGATTAATTATTTTTTTGAGTAAACTAGATATGACAAAAGCTGAAAACTGATTATAAAGACCCTCAGGACTTAATTTAATATGATGATTAAATAATTTATCTCCAGATTGATCAAATCCAAGATCATCAATTTTACAATTAAAATTATGTAAATTGCAAAATTTATTTGTTGGTTTTAGTAAATTGATAATAACAGCTTCGCTATCTAAATTTTTGCTATTTAGTTTTAACTCATACTTATTTACAATATTTTTTTTATTTTTTGGCATTATAAGTTTTTCATCATCTGGATATATATTATTGACAATATCCATTATCTTTTCGCCAAATCTATGTGATTCATTTAAAAATTCATATGGTTTATTAAGTGATTGATTTACTTTTATTCTTTCAACTTGTATCTTAAAAAAAGAAGTTTTGAATAATTCTTCAATTGCTTTTTTAATATCATTTTCTTCCGTTAATTGATTTCATGCTTCATCTTTAAGATATTTAACAATTTTATCATTATTTAAATTTGCTGATGGGGGAAGTTGTAAATAATCACCAACAAAAAGAACTTTTTTTGCTAATATTGCTTTAGACAATATTTCTGGTGTAGAACACTTTGATATTTCATCAATAATCATATAGTCTATAGGGTATTCATTATATAAATTAATATCCTTACCATTTAATCTAATTTTATTTTCAGATGTTGTTGTTACACCGATGACATTTATTAGTTTGTTATCAATTATATATTCTAAGAAATCTTTTTCATATAAATCATTATTTAGAAGACAATATTTTTCATTTATTGAATTAATTAATGATTCTAAATTATTTGACTTAGAACTATTTTGATTTATAAATTTTTCTAACTCATTAAAATAGTTTTTATTAAATTTAAAATCATCAATAGTTTTACAAATTTTTACATAAATTTCAATATGGAGTTTCAATATATTTGAAAACTCATTGTATATATCTGAATGTCTTTGATCTTGTATTTTTTTATTAACATATTTTATCATTGAATCATTTAGTTCATCATGTATACCAATAGGTTTTATTAATGCATCTTCGTCCTCCTTATCCACAAATTGTTTTTTAAAATCTTCATTATTTCAATATTTAAAGATTATTTCAACTAGAGGAATTGGTAGAGTTTTATTAAAGAAGAGAATAATATTTTCTTTATCTATTTTTTGATTCTTAACATTCATACAAAAATCATTATATTTACTTCTTAATTCTTCAATACTATTATCAATAGTAGTTGAAATAATATTATTTTTCATTCGTTGCTTGAATTTTTTAAAGATTGATGACTCATCATGTTCTTTATCAGCTTGTATTTTATCTTTTTCATCTGATTTAATATTTCTATATTTAAATGCTATAACATTAGGATTACTTTTATTAAATTCACTAAAACGATCAAAAAAATTATTAATAGCCTCATGAGTTGAAGATGTAATTACTACATTCATATTGTTTTTTGTTATATATTCACTTATAGCACATATAGTCTGTGTTTTTCCAGTTCCTGGTGGTCCTTGCAAATAAAAGATAGAATCAGTATTAATAGCTTTTGTTACAGCTTCATATTGTTTTTCATTTAATTTATATTTTTCTTGTATTTCATTTGTTAATTTGTTTACATTAATAATTTCTAACTTGTGTACATCTTTTATACCAAGATAAAAAAATGGGTTTTTATAATAACCTTTTTCTATATTTAGTAATGCATTTCACATTCTGTTAATAACAGCTTTTGTTCCTTGATCATTACTTAAAAAACTAAATGTTTCTATTTCATGTATATCGCTCATGTTTTCATCAACAATAGGGAAATTAATTTCTTTTTCATCAGAATATTTAAAAATATATACATATTTATATTCTTTTATATATTCCTCATCCAATTTTTTTAATAAACCTAGTTTATAATTTAGATTAGATTTGAATAAAAGTAATTGTTTATTTTCATCACTTAATTTTTTTATCTCATTTTCATTATTTTTTACTTGGTGCTGAATTTTATCTATTTCATTATTAATATCATTCTTTTTATTTTTTAATATTCTTAATTGTTCTTCATATTGAGTTAAGTTATCAATGTTATTTTTTAATTCTTTTTTAATACTATTTATATCAAAAACTTCAATATCATCCTTTTTATCATTTTTTTGTTGCTTCTTTAATTTATTTTCTAAATCATTTTTTACTTTGGTTAACTCATTTATTTTATCAGTAAATGTTTTTATTTTTTCAATTATATTTTTGCAGTGATTGTTATTAATGGCTAAATATTTTTTCTTGTTATTTAAATCTATAGAATATTTAGATTGTTTGGCTTCATTATTTTCTATTTTTTCATCTGCATTAGCTATATCATTATGATAACTATCTGAAATTTCTCTAAATTTCTTTAGAAAATCAATTTTATTTATTTTGGGATTTTGTTCTAAATTAATTTCTTCACCTTGGTTGTTTTCATACAAAATATAATCTTTTAAAGAATTTATTTCAATTGATGATATAAGGTAAATATTATTTTCTAGTTCAAATAAATAGTTTAGTTTTTTATCATCATATTTATCATTATATAAATCTTTTAACTTTTTAATAAATTCAAATCATTCATTAATTTCAATTTTATCTTTTTCTTTATCATAATCATCATCGTCAAAAATACTTATATACTTGCGCATTAGAACTTTTCAATTTTCAATATCAGTTTGCTTATCTTTTTTATCTAATAATTGACTTAAGACAATTTTTTCATCTGATTTTATTTTTATGTTATAAGTTTTTAAAAATTCAATTCTTTTTAGATAAATATCAAATTCTTCCAAATTATTTTCATCTGAATGCTTTAAATCTACATAAAAGCAAATAGTATTATTTATTATGTTTTTATCATTTGATATTAAAATGATACAAACATTTTCAATTTTAGATTTTAAATCATTTTTAAATCTCTTTAGACTTGATCCTTTTTTTAAGAATAGAACATCTTTAAGAACAAAATCATTATCATATATAAATTGACACAAATATGCTCATAATTCATCTAATGTTTTCTTTTTTAATTTTTTATCTAATGTTTCAAGATTGTTTATAATATTTTTTTCTAATATATCTTTAACTTTTATCTTTAAATGATAATGATATTTCATTCTTATTCATAAATGATAAACTCCTTATATTATGAAAATTGATGATATAAAAAATTAGTAATTTAAGCACTTAGATAAAATTCTATTTCAAAAAAAAAAAAAAAACAAGTGGTTTTTAATAAAAATTTTGCACTAATATTATTCATTAATATGGAATTAATCATTTATTTATAATAAATATAACTAAAAAGTATTAACTATCTATTATTTACCATTATTTCATTCATTGCCATCTTCATCAAGGATAATAACTCCACATTTTTTACATATGTATACATTAAATTGTCCAATTTCATTTCCAGCATTAATAAATACTATACCCACAAAAATCACAAGTGTTAAACAACCAAAAATATATCAAAATCCTCTTCAAAATTTTTGATGATTACTTAAACCTTCTCATTCAACTTGTAAAGTTTTTTCTTCAAGTCCAACCATTTGGTTACATTGTTTACAATAGTTTTGAACTTTATTTCCAGGAATTACTTTATTCATATCATTCTCCTTTTTAGTTTTCTTTACTTATTGTAAAAAAAAAAAAAAAAGCAAGTCAAAATTAGGTAATTTTTAAGTAAAATAGTTATTTTTTGCTAAAATACTATATAGTAAAATAGTTATTTTTCACTAAAATACTTATTTTTGCTATAATTTTGGTATGAAACGTTTAATTGAAAAAGAAATTTTAGAATATTTAAACAAAGAAGATGGTTTACCATTAATTATTTTGGGTTCAAGACAAATTGGTAAAACATATACAATTAATCAAATTGCAAACCAATATTTCAAAAATAACCATGTATATTTAAATTTTATGAATAAAGATGAAATATATGAAAAACTTAATGGAAAGACAAATCCCAAACAAATTATAGAAATTATTGAATTTTACATAAAAAGAAAATTAAATGATAATGAGTTGTTAATTTTTGATGAAATTCAAGAAATCCCAAGTTTAAAAACATCAATTAAATTATTTGTTGAACAAAAATTAAAATATAAAATTATATGTTTAGGGAGTTATTTAGCTAACACCTTAATTAATGACAATTATTCTTTTCCAGTTGGTAAAGTAAAAATTATTAATATGTATGCTATGAACTTTGTTGAATTTCTAATGGCAACAAATAACGAAAAGTATATACCATTAATAAAATCTGCTCTAGATAATGTCAAAAAAATTAAAACACTTGATCATGAATTCTTATTAAGTCTTTTATATGATTATATGTTAGTTGGTGGAATGCCAGCTGTAGTTGAATCATTTATTAAAAACGATAACATGAAAGAAGTTTATGAATTACAAAAAGACATTTATAACCAATATCGAAATGATCTTTTAAAATATGTTAATTCAAAAACAAATAAAACTAAAGCATTGCTAATATATGACAATATTGCAAAATTTTTATCTAAGAAGAACAATAAATATAAATTATCAAATGTAGAAAGCTCAATGAAATATTTGAATAGTCAAAATGCAATTAAAAACTTATTAATAACAAAAATTATATATAAGATTGATAATTTAAAAAATATTTGCATACCACTTTTTAACAAGAATAAGGAAAATGAATTTAAAATTTATTACAATGATTGTGGTTTTGCTAGTATGAATTTATTATTAAATAAATCAATATTATTAGAAAAATCAAATTCATATGCAAATGAAAAAGGTTCATTATGCGAAAATTATGTTTTTAGTCAATTGAAAATGAAAACTGAATATATTTATTATTATTCATTTAGAGGAAATGAAAATATAGTTTCAAAAAAAATAATTAGAAACAAAAGTAATACAGAATATGAAATTGATTGTTTTATTCAAGATGTTAATGCCAATGCTATTGCTATCGAAATAAAGTTTGGGACAAAATATGCAAAATCATCAATCAATAAAGTGATGAAAGAAAATAATTTAAAATATGGAATTGTATTTTCTTCTAAAAATTTTTCATACGATGAACAAACAAGGATTTATAATATACCATTATATGCAGTAGCATTTCTTGAATTTGAATCTGATAGACTAAAGTTTAAATAATATGATCAAACTAAAAATAACTAAAAAAGATGTAAATAAAAAACTATGTGATTATATTAAATCACTTAATGATAACTTAACCATTACAAGTATTAAACGTGAAATTAATAAAGGATCTGTTAAAGTTAATAATTCTAAAGTAAAAGATAATTATTTACTACAAGAAAATGATGAATTAATCATATATCTTAAAATAAAAAAAGTAAATGATAAATATTTAAAAACAAAAATTAAACAAAGAATTTTTTATGAAGATGAAAACATTATTATTTTTGATAAGGATAAAAATGTTAGTTGTCAAGAAAATGAAAATGAAAAAATAAATACCTTAAATAATTATCTTAAAAAATATTGTTATGAAAAAGGTTATTGAAATGGGGTTGATTTAGAAAATGAGCCTTGTTTAGTACATCGTTTAGATCAAAATACAATGGGTTTAATTATAGCTGCTAAAAATAAAACAGTTGCAAGAATAATCAATAAAAATATTAATGAACAAATTACTAAAAAGTATTTAACTGTTATTTATCATCGACCAAGAAAAAAGCAAGAACTATTAATTGATTATATTAAAAGAGATGAACAAGCTAAAAATAAAATGATTGTATGTAATAAAAAATTAGAACATTCAAGCCAAATTAAAACAAAGTATAAATGTGTTTATACTAATAATGATTATTCAATATTAGAAGTTGAATTATTAACAGGTAAAAAACATCAAATAAGAGCACATTTAGCTTTTCATAATATGTATATTGTGGGTGACACTAAATATGGTTTAAAAAATAAAAATTTTAAATTAAATTACCAACTTTTAATTTCAAATCAAATTATCTTTAATTTTAATGATGAAAAACTTAAATACTTAAACAATAAAGAATTTATAAAAATCAAGAATTTCAATGATGTATTGAAATTAATAAAATAACTATTCAATATCTAGTATTTCTTTAAGCATAAAGCATAAATAAATTGGGATATTAGTATATTGATCATTTTTAAAATAGTTACTTATTGATAGGACATATTTTTTTATGTTATTATTTATTTTATTTAAACTTTTAGTTTTAATGTTATCAGAACTTTTAACTTCTATTAAGCACGGGTTACTTTTTGAGTCCTGAACAACAAAATCAACTTCATATCTCTTACCATACAAAATAAATGAATAATAGAATATGTGTTTAAATTGTTGATATATATTAACTGCAACATAATTTTCACATAATCCACCTTTAATAATATTAAATTTATCTATTGAAATTTCACTATTCAAATCATAGTTTAGTGATAAAAATCCGTGGTCATTGTAGTAAAGTTTAAAATTATTATCACTCACATTATTTATTAATGGAAAAGAAAGGTTTTTTAGATTATTTATTTTTAGTACTAAATTAGATTTATCCATTCATACCAGATATTTTTCAAGCTCACGGTATTTTGAAGATCTATCAAGATCTTGAAAGACAAACTTTTTATTTTCTTTAATTAAAAATTTATTAATATTTTGATAAATAATATTTAAAAATGTTTTAGATTGAAATAATTGAGAATACTTATTGATATCATTTTCATAACCAATAAATATAGATGCTAAAGTATCTAAAGCTACTTTGATATTGTATTGATTTTCAATATATTTTTTTATAACTTCAGGAAATCCACCAATAATTAAATATTCATTGAATCATTTTAATAATTCATTGTGAAATAAAGTTCTTATTTCTTTTTTGTTTTTAACGGCATCAATAGCTTGATTTAAGATTTCTTGTTTATTAATTGCACATATGAATTCATCAAACATCATTTGCTTCATATATAAAAAATCAACTTGACCTATAGGAAAATTTAAATATGATGATTTTATACTATATCCTAAATAAGAACCTGAACAAATAACATTTATTTTTATATTTGATTCATTAATCATTTTTAAACTTGTGATAGCATTGTTGCATTCTTGGATTTCATCAAAAAAGAATAAATAATCATTTAAATTTCTTTTATCAACATTAAAATTTAATGAAAATTCATTGATTAAGTCATCAATACCACCTAGATCATTAAATATTTCTTTATGGTTTTTATTATTCATAAAGTTAAGGTATATAAAATACTTATATTCATTTTTCGCAAATTCTGAAATAATATAAGTTTTTCCAATTTGTCGTTGTCCCAAAACTAATAATGGTTTTTTATTAGGATTGTTTTTTCAATTTAATAAATCATTATATATATTTCTTTCCATAGCTTAATTTTAATATAAAAGTGTATTTTTTACATAAAAATATTAATATAAAAGTATAT
>CASESV010000044.1 GCA_949290735.1 uncultured Mycoplasmataceae bacterium | reverse complement strand
TATTATTCCTTCTCATTTTACCTCCCTACTTAATTGTAGGTGAGGGGTGGGGAATTACCATTAGTAGAACTGGGGAATTAATATTAGCGCCAACAGTTATGTATTTGCTTTCTGATTTAATTCATTGCTTTAAACAACCATATATTTAAACAAACATTATAAGGTAGTCTCAATAACATTAATATAAAAAGTTATTTCAAATATTAATCATTATTTAAAATTCTTCTAAGTCTTGAAATAAAATGTTTTAAATTCTGAATATCATAAAATGCTTCATAATCAGACGATGATAATAAACTCAAATAGCCATTTTTGATTGTCAGTTCAATGTTTTCATAAAAAAATGAAGAAGTTTCAAATAGTTTGGTTATTTTGTCAATCTTTTCTTTACTAATATCTTTTCTAAAAAAATCTAATTTATTATTGTAGTAAATATTTTTATTACTAATCTCAAACCATATTAAATAATAATATTTTACTTCTGGAATTAGTAATCTAAAAAAATTAGAAATTGGAATGATAGCTTTAAAAATATTGAAATAATATTTTAATTTAGAATTTGTATAAGATTCAGTCAATTTAATAGATGGAAAAACAAATCCAGTAAATAAATGGTTATGATGATGGTTAAAAAATATATATTTAGATAAATTTTCAATATCACCTTCTTCTTTGTCTTTTGTTTTTATTTTGTTTATATAATCTTTTTTTATTTTAATAATTTCAAATAATCAGAAAAAACAATAATATAAATCTTCAAAATAATCGAGAATTTCATGTTTAAATAAATCAATGTAATTGTGAATATGAAAATAATTATCAGTAATGAAAGCTAAATTGGTATTTAATTTCAATAAATTTGGATAATTATTTTGATTACTATATTTTCATACAATCTTATCATCATCCTTTTTTGCTAAGATATAAGCTTTTCCTATTTTAATTTTAATTTTTTTATTTTGGTTTAATAATTTAAATATTTCACTATTTTTATTCAATATTATATTTTCTTGATTTAAATTAATACAATATTCATTTACATAATTATTAAACATATATAATGTATTGTGAGTAATTTGTTTTCATTTTATTAATGGTCCTCTATTTTTAGTTCTTGACAAACAAAATCTTTCTTCTTTTTCTAAATACATAATTTTGATCCCATTAAAATACAGAAAATCAAAAAAATGAATATTATCTGAAATATTGCATTTGTTGTTTTTTAACTTTAATCTTAGATCATTGATTGAAATATTAAAATATTGTTCAGAAACATTTTTAATGAATTCATGATAATTAAAATTATTTAAAAAATTATATCTTTGCTGAATATGATTATAAGTTCATTCATTAATTATTTCTCGATTATGACCCCCTATTATAGGTTCTCCTTTATCATCTTTTGGAAACTCGTAATTTGATAAATCATTTATATATTGTTTAAAATTTTCTAAAAAAACATTAATATTCTTTTCAATTTGTTTAGATATTTTGTTGTGAAACTTTACTTTATAATTTTGTCTAGTTATTTTTGTTGTTTTCATAATTAAATTATAATATTTTTGTGCTAGAATATTTTCTTCAATTCCAAATCATTAATGACTTTATCTTTTTGTTTTTTGTTTTTATTTAAAATTACTAACCGTTTTGATATTGAAACATAGTCATAATAGTATGTATGTCATTTTACAAGTCGTTGATAATCTGCATTTTTCATTCATGTGAATTGATATAAATAAAATATAGGTAAAAAAATAAAACATATTATTAATAACAAGAATCAAAATTTGCTAAATTGCAAATAATATGAATGGTATTTAATAAAAAACGGAATAAAAATAAAATAATAAAAAGTAATTAAAATTAATAAAACTAAAATATTTACTCATAGTGGAACTAGTATTTCAATGAAATAAAATAAGAAAAATAAATCTCAAAGATTTGGTAATCTGTTACGTAAAGAATTAAATATATCTATATACATACCAGTTGTTGCAATTAAAATAATTATTAGCATTGATAGAATTGATAAAAAACCACATTCTCAATCAGTTATTTGATATGTTTTAATTAAATGATGTTTGCTTTTCATTTTGATGATTTTCCATTAAAAAATAAAAATAATTGTTTCATTCAATGTCTTTTATTAAACGAGCATATAATATCTCCATTACAATACTATAGGCAATTGAACAAATAGCTAATGAAATATTCGCAAATTTTAAAGCTTTCATTGAAAGTTTTTTAACAAATTTAAACTTATTAAAAAATGTATCTATATGATACTCTACTTTTAAGAATGCATTCCTTGTTAATTTATTTAAAACATCATTTATTGATGCTTTTAGAAATTCTTTAACATTATCTGGGGTCATAGCAACACCTAAAGCTAAAATAATATTTGGGATCATATCATCTTCAAATATTCTTTTTGTCTCTTTATTATATTCATATTCTTGTCATGAATTGACAATTGTAAAGCTGGCAAAAACTATTTCTGGAATTAATAAAATTAGTGATGTAAGTGATGATCCTGCAGTCATAAATGACAATATTGTTAATGTAATTGATATTGTAGTTAGTACAGATAACACAACCGAATTTGTAACAGCAAATATGTATAAATACTGTAAATTATCCTCCAATATATCTAACTGTTCTTGAAATGTTATTGATTTTGGATCAATATCTGGTTGAGATGGTGCAGATGGTGGAGTGTTGGTTGGTGGAGAAACTACTCCTCCACCCATATGTAAAGATATATTGGTATCTAGTTCATTATTATCCATTATAGTATTATATTCTTTGTTGAAATTAATTCCTAATAATGCACAATAATCTTTTATTTCACTAGTACTTAAAATTTTATTTTCATATGTTTCTATTGCTGTTTGAGAAATACTATCAATAAACTCATTTATTGTTTTAACTTCATTAAGTTTAATCACATTACTTGGTAAAATATTATCAATAGCCATTTTTATGTTTTTACTAATGGAAATTTTCTTATTCAAATCTTCTGATAGAATATTCTTAAATAATTTAATATTATTTTCATTTTGGTCATTAACAATTCTTCTAAATTCTTCATTATTTTTATATTTGTTAGGTACATTAATTTCTGAAATTTCAGGACAAACATTTTTATATATTCCATTAGGATTATCAGTATCTATAACAGTTGGAATTAATAATTTACCATTTTCATCAAATCTTATTTCGCCTGGTTTGTAGTAATAAATATTTTTATTTTTTTCTTTTTGTTTTGAACTTAATATAACAGATGATATAGTTGTGCCTATAATTGTACAAGTAATTAAACTAGAAAATAGTGCAACTTTAAATTTATTTTTTTTAATTTTAGTTAAAACACTTAGCATAAGAAGATTCCTCCTACACTTTTAGTATAACAAAATTACTTTAAATTCTAATATTTATCAATTAATTTACATTAACAAATTTTTATATTATGAATTTCTCATTTTCTTATCTTTTTTTAAATATTTAAATGAATTTTCAAAATTAAATAGTAATTTATTTATTTTGCTATCAATTCTATTTAATTTAGGCCATCATAGTTTAGTGAATAATTTTTCATCTTTTGTCATAATATTTTTAAATAAAATTATATTAAAAACAAACATAGATGCTATTGAATATCAAAATATAGTACTATAAGGGTATAATAAATTTAAAATTTTATTTAAAAATGCATATTGACTATATCAAAAATATTTTTTGTATGGATTGATTCAATCGCCTATTCTCAATCCTGTTGTATTGCATTGTATATCAAGTAATTGTGATATTAATAAAACATAACATATAAAAAATAATATAAATAATATGGTTCCTAAAATGCTTCATTTAGTGAATTTTTTACTATTGAGTAAAACAATAAAAGATAAAATCATTATAAAGTAATGAGAACTGAACATTATATAATTGGGGTTTTCGCCTAATAAAATGAATTTTCATATTGGCACATTTATTGAATCAATAGATATTAAATTTCCATATATTGTCAATAATCCACCTATTATGCCAAAAATAGAAATTACTTTTGATGTATTTCTGGTTTTATCAATTAATAATGAAATTGGTAAAAAATTGATACAAAGGGGCATAAATCTAATAAAAAGACTTTACTAAGTTTAAATGAATATGTGTATGGATCATATTTTTTAAAATATTCAAAATCATTCTTTATAACAAAAGATAAATCATTTGCATATCTGATCAAAATAAAATAAATTAAATATAATATTGAAAAAATTAAATAAAATCAATATGATCTAAATAGTTTTTTTGTTCATTTATGAAATAATAAAACCAACAAAATTGAAATTGTAGAAATTAATAAAATAATTATTCCAATTATGCTCATATTTTAATTATATATTTTGTGCCTCATTTTTAATAACTTTTACTTTAAAATTTGATAAACCGTTTGTATATTGTTTAAAATTTTCTAAAAAAAAATTAATCTCTTTTTCAATTTGTTTAGATATTTTATTGTGAAACATTACTTTATAATTTTGTCTAGTTATTTTTATTATTTTCATAATTAAATTATAATATTTTTGATTAATTTACTAGTTTTTTGGACACACAAAAATGTATGACACTTTAACGCATATAATTTATTTTGTAGTCCAAGAATGAATGTTAGAATACGATTTGACTAAATGTAGTTAGTTCTGCTAACCTATATTTCAAGTCTTTCTTCGTTAAAAAACCTTTTTTTTCTCAAAAAATTAAAGGTGAAGTTTATTATGTATCAAAAATTAATTGTGTAGACGAGGGACTAATATGTCAAAACAAAAATTAACAGTTAATGTATCAGTGAGAATTCCATCAAAGACATTGCATAAACTAGACCAAATGGTTGAAAAGTACTCAGCAATGAATAAAAAGGAATTTACAAGAAGTGATCTAATCAAACAAGCAATAGAGATTTATGTTCACAACCATTATTGTTTTTTAAAGAAACCAAAAAATAAAACAAGTAATGGGGTAGTAAATGAATAATTACGTAAAAAAGATTCTAGCTAATGCAAACATTAATGATGTAAATTCAATTAACAGCTACATAGACAACCTATCAATTTCAGTTAATTCCAAAAGAATGTATGCTTATTGAATTTGCAAATATATGAATGAACTTGGTTTAGACACTTCTAAGATTGCTAAGTATGAACAAGTCTTTGTTACCAAAAAGAATGATTTAACTTTTGAAGAGATCCAAAAGATT
>CASESV010000043.1 GCA_949290735.1 uncultured Mycoplasmataceae bacterium | reverse complement strand
AAATAAATGTTACCAACAAGGAGTAAGTATTGATTAATATATAAAATAAAGCTTAATTGTTGATTTTGGCAATGTAAATAAACATATTATATATCTTTACGATATAATAAGGCAAGGAAGAAAATGCACAATATTTTCACATTTTTAAATTTAGGCTCATTTTCGCTGCAAATTATCACAGAACAAAAAATAATTAATAATATAATAAAATTATTTAGAGAGTCTATCAACATCAATTCAAAAGTTGTATTAAAACAATCAATATTAAATAATTCTAAATATTCAAATTTTTCAGTTGATGCTTATGATATTAATTTATATTTAATTGAAATAGAACCAGGAAATCCAAAATATTTTATTAACAAAGATGATGCATTTAATTACTTAATTAAAAATCTTAATTTAAAAAATAATAGCTATCAACTAGATACAAATAAATATGATATATTAACAATCAACAAAGATGATCAACTCATTTACTTTAACTCTTATAATGAATTTTTATACTGATTTAAAAACAATCTAATAATTAAGGAGGAAGATACATAATGAATAAATTAAAATTAAAAATTTTTAGTTCATTAATGACAGGAATGATTTTAGTTCCATCAATTGCTTTTACAACAACTTTTTTAATTACTAATAAAAATAAAAAAATACAATCTAATTTAATGACAGATTATGATTGAAATAATAATAGTCCTTTTACATTCAATAGTAAAAATTATCTTTCATTAAATGATGCTTTAAATGATTTACTTGATGAAATTGGTGGAATTAAAACAGAACAATTTGTTGGTGAAATAAACAAAATTGAAAGTAATGGATTAATAGACATAGCTTCTAATTCATTATATGAATATGATTTAAAAAAATTAAGTCATGCCTATCAAGATGCTAATGGTAGATTGACTAATAATTATGACAAAGCTTTAGAATCATTTATAAATGTTGCTAATTTAGTTCCAATGTTTTTTGATTATAAAGGTAACTATTTTGTAGATGAACAAGATGCAAAAAATAGTATGGGGATTTTCCAATCAATGGGATTAACTTATTATGAAATTCAAGATATTAATGGTCAAATGATTAAAATAAACCCATTAAATAAACAAGATCAATTAAAATTAAAAGAAATTGCAATTGCTTATTTACAAAATGATAGTTCAAATAACTCACCATTTAAATTAATTGCTATTGAAAAACAATCATCTAATATAAAATCAAGTCAAAACAATGATAGTTATCATCAATCAGATATATATATTAATGAAACTAATGGATATAAAACTATTCTGAATAAAGTTATAGAAAAAATCAGAGATAAACTTATTGATAAGTTATTAGAATATATAAGTGAAAATAAGGTTATTAAAACAAGAATATATATTAAACCATATTCATTGAATAGAGACGACTTAAGGCAATATGAAAAACCATACAGTTATTGAATTTTAGATTGAAAATTTTCAAATGACAAACACTATATAGATTCTAGACCACTTAATTTAAGTGAATATCAAAGACTTTTAGATATCTTTACAAATAGAAATATATTTGATGATTATTATGATTTTAAATATGATAGAGATCATGGATGAGGTGCTAACGCAGGATTTAGACCTATGTATGAATATGCACAACTTAAAAATAATAGTAATGCCAAATTTCTTCAAGATTGCTTTATTAATCAGTCTATAAATATTAATAAACAAAAAACATATGTTCACCCAAATAGTGAAAATAGTGCAAATAGAATGGTTTATGCTAGAATTTTATCTTCTTCAGATAAATATACAGCAGGTTTAGGTCCAGATTACAAAACAAATAATACATTGTCATTTGGTGTAGTTCCATTTATTGATGATGATAATATTACTGATAGTAGTAATAATAGAGAAAATACAATCAAAGATATTAATGATTATTTGATTAATTCTATTAAGGATAGTGATACACAAAGAAATTTAATTATTGAAACAATTAATGAAATAGAAAGAGAATCTGCTTTTAGTAAAAATAATGATTCAACTTCTATATTAAAAATAATTAAAACTCTTAAAGCAAGCTATAGTGATCCTTTAGAATATTTTAAAGTAAAAGATGAAAAAAGTAATCAATATATTAATATCTTTTCATATTTAATCCAATCAGTTAATAATGAAAAAAAGAAAGTGAACTTATTATGCAAAGAAATAAAAGACAGAAGTGCTTCAAATAGTGGATTAAATAAGCAAGCAGTTCCATATTTTAATAATGAAATCAAAAATAATTTAGGTATTTCAACTCATGATAATTTAGACTACAATTTATATGATTCAATTGATTATGTTTATTTGAATTATGCTCAAGAATTAAAAGATAATAATAAAAATCTTCTATCAACATTAATTAAAGATAATAGCGTTGAAGATTGGAATCTAGCATTAGCTAGTTTTGGTTATTATGAAAAAGGATCTTATAATGGGAAAAATAGAAATAATATGCTAAGTAATTTTAGTGGAATTGATTTGTCATCAATTTTAGATAAAATCAAAATAGATAACAATAATAATATAATTGACACATCACTTAATATTTTTACTAAAAAAGCAGCTTCTACGTTTGATTATTTTATAACATATAATAATATGCCATTATATCAATTAAATGAAAATATTATGTTTAATCAAAATATTGTTAATTTTAATAGAGATATTGATTTTGAAAAATATTTACATGCTATTTATTATAAGCAATTAGACAATTTAAATGACATTATTAATATTAATTCATCATCAGATGTAGAATTATTAGATCAGTTGTTAATTAATGTTTCAAACAGATTAAATTTTGATACTAATAAAGATAATTTAATTTTTAGTGATTACTATTTTTCTGAAACTAAATCGAAAAATGATCCAATATTAAAAATAACAAATAATAAATTGACATTAAAAAATAATAATTTATATAAACCAACATCTATTCATTTACCAGAAAACATAGTAAACAAAAATATTTTGACTGGAATAAAAGCAATTGTTGACATATATAATTATGGTTATGAAAGATTAAAATTAAATAGTTCTTCTGGTAATCATTCAATACTTGAACAAAAGCAAATTAATAATAAAAATATAAATAATATTGTTGTTTTATATGATAGTATTAAAAATAATAATCAAGTATCATTTAAATTTAAAAATCTTTGTTATGCTGAAGTTATTGAAAGTGCTTCAAATTTAAATTTATCATTGTCAAATCCTGATAACAAAAATCTATTTGCTACAAATTTAAAAGAATTAAGCGATGTTAAAGCTAGATTATCTGTATTTAAAAATCCTGCAAAAATGTATCTTGTTTATGTTGGTCCAAATTTAATCAATATTCCTTCATCGAGTAACATTGATACCTCAGGTAATCCAGGTTTTATAGATAGTCCAGAACTTGTTTTGCAAAATGCAATGAGATCATATAAACTTTTACCCAACACTGATTACGTAATGTATAATATAGAAAATGATTCATATGTTGCCCTAAGAAATAATGTCTTTAATTTATATTCGATATTATTAAACAACAATAAATATTATTTTTATAATTCAAACTATGCATTACAAGAATTAACAAATTATATAAAAATGAATTCATATAAGCGATAAGGAGAAAAAATGAAAAAACTAAAAAAATTTTTTATTACTAGTTTATCAATTCTTTCAATTAGTGCAACAACTGTTCCTTTAGTTGCATTAGTTTCATCTTGTAGTGACACAAGTGAAGAAGCTATAGATCCCAATGTTTTTCATCTAGGATATCAAACAAAAGAAATAAATTATGAAAATTATATTGTAAATTATAATGAAAACAACTATTTAATGTTACCAGAAGCAAATGCTTATTTAATTGATCTTAATAGTACCAACACTAAGGATTTACCAGAAATTAATTATATTGTTTTTCCAAAATCTAATTTTAATTTATATGGTTCAATTTTAATCAATGGGTTAGAGAGTTTTAGAGGGTTTTTATGAAATGGAAATAATTTTAGTAGCGAACCTCCTAAATCAGTGCCAGCATGAGATAAAAATTATAAAGTAAAGTATAGTACACCAGATTTTGTTTATATATTTGATTCTTTTGACATACAAGTTAGAAATTGCACAAAAGTTTCAAGTCACTTTAAATTTCCAACTACCCCTATAAGGTTTTATGTTCGAATAGCAAATTCTACATTTAAAGAAGTTGATCTAAGTAACCAAAAAAATTTATGATTAAATAGTTGTTGAGGTTACCTTTATACTCTTTCATTACCATTCAATTTAACAGATAAAGATTTTTTTAATATGGGAGATTATCGACCTGAAGAATATCGGGTATATAATAATGGTATTTTTTATTCTGGTGCTAATAACAACAGGGTATTAATTCCAAAAGAAATAGAAGAATTTACTTGATGTTTTGCTGGTGATAGATATGGTATTAAAAAATTTGAAGAAATTTCATTTGAAGAAGGATCAAAATTTTATATTTCCAAGGAAGTGTGACCAAGTTTATGACAGATTGAAGCGCCATTTAATGGTTATATTCCATCAGGACAAAATTCTAATACATATGATAGAATTTGAGGGTCACAAGTTGAGCATCTAAATTTTTTTAATTGTAAAAACATTTCTAATGAAAATTTAAACGTAATTAAAAAAAATTATGAAATCCTTAAAAATCATATTGATAAAATTACTTTACCAGATGGAAGTGTTTTATATCCTAATAACCCAGAACGTAGTATTATTAAATAATTTAAAGTTTTATAAATATATATTTTCTTTAATTTTTAAAAAAACTATCCCTAATTTAGTTCAATTAGTTGTCAAAAATAACATGTAATAAAATAGTTTCTACAAAACTAGGTTCATGTGTAACATTAAACGGGATTGTAGATAATTTTGGAGAAACTCACTTTTAGAAACTAAAATTAATTATGGAGTGAGTATGAAAGATAATAATATAAAAGATTTAGATATTAAAA
>CASESV010000042.1 GCA_949290735.1 uncultured Mycoplasmataceae bacterium | reverse complement strand
AATGAATGCTACCAAACCAGATGTAACTGATCAAACTGTAATTATCAATTCAGCACTTCCAGTTCACGAACTTCAGATAAGTGATATTAACTTACGAATAACAACTTGAGGAGGTAGTTATGATTTCTAATAAAACTTTAAATACTTATAGAACTGTTTTACAGCAAATGTTTATTAACAAAAATGAAATCATCCAAGATAAGAATGTTTTATATCGATTGTTTGATAATTCCAAACCAAGTTGTCAAAACATAATTATCCCAGCCTTGATACACTTTAAGAATGAATTTAATCTATGTGATTATGATATTAAAAATTTAAAAGAAAGAAAACAAAGACATACCAATATCAAGGAATTTGAATATATGAATGAACAACACATAAATAAATTCAAATTATATTTAGCTTCTAATCTAAAACTAAAAGATAAACTAATACTTACCATTTTATTTGATTTAGGAGTAAGAAAGTTTGAAGTTAAAAAAGTAATTGAAGGATATTTAAATAACCAAATGAGTGAGTTCAATATTATAGGAAAACATCAACAAATAAGAAAAATCTTTTTAACAAACAGAATTATTGAATTACTAGAACTATCTAAATCAAAGTATAATAATGAAACTATTTTAAAATGATCAGTTGAACAAACAGTCTATCGGATAACAAAGAAATGTTTTAAACATATTAATTATCATGGGGCATGTCATGATTTTAGAAGACACTTTGCCCAAAACCTTGATGAACGTGGTCAAAGATTAACAGTTATTAAAAGTTTAATGGGTCACAAAAATATCAATACAACATCAAGTTATATAAGACAAAGTGATAATGAATTAAGAGATGTCATAAACAACCAACATTCAGCTAAACCTATAATTGATAATAAAATGTACCATGAACTAATTAATAAATTAGCTAGAAATGAACAAACTCTTAACAATAATAATGACATGATTGAAAACTTATTAAATAAGATCAGTGAACTAACTGAACTAAATCAAATTTTGAATTATCAGAATAAGAGTTTAATAAAATTTTATAATAAAAAGAGAAATGATAAGGTATATAGAAAAATTATTGATAATATGATTAATTTTATTTAACATTGAATGTTTTGAACCTTATTATAAGTTTGGTATCATATTTCGCTGTAATATTGATCATATAACTTAATTATTAAGTCATAGTCTACTTTTGTTCTATGTAATGAAATATATATAAGTAGACCAATAAATAATATTGTTAAGACAAGTAAAATTACATATATTATTAAATCAATCTGTTTGAGTTCATAATTTAGCATTAAATTTACAAAACCAAAAATTGGATAAATATAGGCAATTAAAATTACTGTCTATAATACAAAGTGATTTAATATTAATGAAGGATAAATCATTCCTCTACCAAATGAAAAAACTATTGGAATGTAATATTTATAATTTTTATATCTATACTTATATAAAAAATTTATTGGAAAAATCAAAAATACTACTGTTGCAATAATATATATTGTATCTATAGTATTTGCACTTTTATCCATTAATGATTTTATTGCAATTGATATTAGTAATATAGGGATAGATAGAAATATTAGTGCAAAAAAAATTTTAAACAAGCATAAATTCAATCTTTTTTATTATAGAAGTCTAATTTATTATTTTTAAAATCATTTTGTATTTTTTCAAATACATGAAAGTTAACATCTTTATTGCTTAAAATATTAAATTCTATCCCTTCTTCAAAATAAAAATATCTTGATTGTTCTATAGGGAATGATCATTTAGTATTAAATCTTGAAAATTGTCTTCTAATTTTATTATTCTCAAAATCATGTTTTTTAAATAAGCCATTAAAATACTGATCATAAAATTCAATTTTTTGCTTTAAAATATCATATGAATTTTCACTGATATCACAAATTGAAAGTCTAGTATTAAACATTATATTAACACCTAATAAATATTGTTTTGGATTTAATTTACTTTTATCCACTTTTGAATTTGCATAGGTTGCTATACTCAACAGTTCTTCTAATTCTTTGTCAAAATTACATAGTTGATAAATTTTACAAAATTTATCGTTTGAAATTATTAAATCAAGAATGTGTTTTATTTTTTTGAAAAGAAGATAAAAAACATTCATTTTTATGCTCCAATAATTTTTATGGTGTTCTTAATTAATTATTATTGCAATATTTCTTATTATAAAATTCTCAATAATATTGATTATATAATTTAGCTATTATTTGGTAATCTATCTCAAAGTATTTTAATTTAAACTTAAATAAAAAACCTATAAATAAATACATAACAATTAATAAGCTGTTTAATAATATATAAATTGCCATAATAGGTATATTTTGGTTTTGGTGAAAAGAAAAAATTAAAATGTGTAAAATGATAGCAAATATTATTCTAATAGAAAATCATATAGAATATACATTATCTATCGGATACTTATAAAAGTCTCGTATATTTTTTTCAATAGGAAAAATCCATTCAATAAACACCCTATTGTTTTTGTTTCTTAATTTCAATATATGTATAATGCTGAAACTAAAAAAGAAAGCAAATGGAATTGTTGCAAATAGAGAACTAAATACAAAGGCTATTGATCTATTAGCATTAATTATATTTATCACAAAGCTAAAAGTTGAAATTATTGAACCTAAAATCATTACTAATGTATAGAACAAATATAATCAAAAATTTTTAAAATTAGCATTTTTAAAAAATATCTGTTCTCCTTTCTTGTAATCATTAATTATTTTTAGTTGACATTCATGATTTATTTGTTTATCAGTTAATACATAAAATTCATTATTAATCTTCTTTGATTTTTTATTATTTTCTAAAAAATTATAAGGAATGTATACTGGAAAAGATGTACGAACATCATATCCACTTATATTTTCAAAATCAATTTTACTTTTAATTGAATTAATAGTTAATTTATTATCTATTTCTATTTTCGATAAATTGTTAATGACAGCATCTATTTCATTTAAAATATTACATTCATCAATTTTGTTTAAAAATTGATTATCGATATTTATATTCATATTAAACATTATATTTAATCAAAAAATATATTTATATGTTGTTATAGCACATATATTGAAATTATTTTCTATTCACATTCTAAGATGAATTATTTTAATAATGTTTCCAGTTACATCTGTTGTAATAGCTACTCTAGAATAAAAATCATCAGACAGTATTTTATTTATTTTTTTAGTTAATGTTTGCTCAGCTATTTTTATATGATTTAAACAAATAAAATTATTCATAATTTTTTATTAAATTTGATTCTAATATTCTCATTGTGATTGAAAACGCTATACTTAAAATGCTTAAAGATATTTTTGCTGCACTAATAGTTAAATGAATTTTTTTTGAAAATACTTCGTTAAATATAAAATTTTTTTTAATTTTATTATTGAGAATTTTATTAAATTCAAAAATAGAACTACTTAAAGAGAAAAAAGATGATGCTAATGCCCCATAATTTATGGATGATGCGCAAATTTCATTATATGAGGCTAACTCAAGTAATTCATTGATATTTTTTCTCAAAGTTTTAGTGTTTTCTCAATTTATTATTGCAAATTTAATTTGCATAGTTGCAAAAATAATATCAAGTGCTGTTTGTGCAATTAATATCAAAAAAGCACCAAACGAAAAAAGATTCAACATATTTAAAATAACATTTAATGCAATGAATGCTGGTAAAACTACTGTATAAGTTATCATAAATATATATTGATAATATTCATTTTGGGCTAATACTTGCTGATCATATTCTTTTATAGTTATATTGTTTAAATCAACTTTATTTGGTTCATCAAATGTTGGATTATTTGGTCTGTTTGGTAAGGCACCAACCCCACCGTAAAATGAAGGGTTTTGGTAGTTATTAATCTGAACCATCATATCATTATATTCCTTTTCTAAAGATATTCCTGATAATGCACATAATTGTTCTGGATTATATTGTGTTAACACATCATAATTTGGATTATTAATACATTCTCCAATAATTGTATTCATAAAATCATTTATATGAATTGTTTCACCTAATTCAAGATCCTTATCTGTAATTAAATTCTTAAGAAGTAATTTAATATCATCAGTTACTTTAAATTCAAAATCCATTTTGTATTTATCACTTTTTTGAATAGTATCAAATGTTTTAGTAAGATTAGCTTTAAGATCTTTTTTAAATTTTTCTTGTTTAAATAATTCATTGTTTAAATCAATTGGTTGGCTTGGTTCTAATTTATATTGATAACCATTACTAGGTTTATCTTTATCAATAATTTCTGGAATAATTAATTTACCATTTTCATCGAATCTGATTTCTCCTGGTGTGTAATAATATTTATCTTTGTCTTTTTTGTTTTTAGCTTGATGGGATGTTACTACACCAGTAATACTTGGTACAGCTACCATTACAGCTGATATGCCACAACCTAGAGCTATCAATCTTCTGTTTGTTTTTATTAATTCTTTTTTCTCTTTTAAAAATTGTTTAATACCCATATTCATCCTTTTATTAGAAGCTTTTAAAAACACTTCACAATTTGATTATATTAATAAAAATATTTGTTATAACCAAAAGTATATAGATTGTGGGATTTTGGGTAAGAAACTAATATATTTTGGTAAAATTATAATAATATAGTTTCTTAAGGAAGTGTAGCGATTTTTGGAGAAACTCTTAAAATAAGTTTTTTTGCTAATGCACTACACATCAATTAATTTATACCACAAACTTATCTGGGAATAATATTCTTAATTGATTCATTACCAATGTTCAATTTGATATACTTCTACTATTTCAAGAATTTTCAATATCTTTCATTTTTAAATAAATCAACTTTGTTAAAGATTGTGTGTTTGTAAAACCACTTTTTGTTTTTGTAATTTTTCTTATGTTTCGATTAAGGTTTGTAATTTTTCTTATGTTTCGATTAAGGTTTTCAATCACATTAGTTGTGTAAATCATTTTTCTTATCTCGTTTGGAAATTCAAAGAAAGTTGTTAATTCCTCAAAATTATTATTCCATGATTTTATGGCATATGAATATTTGTCAGATCATTTTTTATCAAAATCATCAAGAGCTTTCAATGCATTATCATAACTTGTTGATTTGTAGATCTTTTTCATATCAGATGTGAATTCATTACTATCGGATGGTGAAACATATCTTAATGAATTTCTTATTTGATGAATAACACACTTTTGAATTTTGACATCTGGAAA
>CASESV010000041.1 GCA_949290735.1 uncultured Mycoplasmataceae bacterium | reverse complement strand
ATTTATATTAATATAAATATAACTTAAATTTTATTTAACAACATATTTATGATTATTCAAAACATATTATATAATATTTAATAATTATGAAACTATATGACTCATTAAGTAAGGAATTCAAAAAACTAGATCAAAAAGAGCCCATAAATATATATAATTGTGGCCCAACGGTATATAATCACATCCATATAGGTAATGCTAGACCATTAATAGTTTTTGATGTACTTTTCCGTTGTTTAATTGCTCAAAATTATAAAGTTAATTATCTTCACAATCTAACTGATATCGATGACAAAATCATCAATGAAGCCAAAAAAACAAATCAAAATGAACTTGAATTAAGTGCTTTTTATGGTAATGAATATGCAAAAATTAGAAAAAAATTAAATACATTAGAAATGAAAATTGAAAAGGTAAGTGATAATATGGATGGAATTATCAACTATATTGAAAGAATGATTGATAATAAAGGTGCTTATCTAGTTAATGGAAATGTTTATTTTAATACTGCAAAGGTCAAAAATTATGGAATTTTATCAAATCGACAACTAGATGAACAAATTCATGGTGAAAGAGTAAATAAAGATGATGCAAAAATTAATGAAACAGATTTTGTCTTATGAAAAAAGACAAATGAAGGAATTCAATGAGATACAAAATGATCAAGGGGTAGACCTGGATGACATAGTGAATGCTCATATTTAATTGAAAAGCATTTTAATGAAAACTTAACAATTCATGGTGGAGGTATTGATTTAAAATTTCCTCATCATGAAAATGAAAATGCACAACATGAATGTCTTCATCATCAAGGATTAGCTAAAATATGAGTCCATGTCGGACATATTAATGTTAATCAACAGAAAATGTCTAAATCATTAAATAACTTTATTTTAGTTAAAGATATTTTAGAAAAATACCCTTATCAAACTATTAGATGATTTATGTATCAATCAAATTACAAAAATCCATTGGATTTTAATGATGATATGATGAAAGAATGTCAAAAACAGGTTGAAAAAATTATGAACCTAATTAATGCAACTAAATCTATTTTAATTTACAAAAATCAATATTCTACAGTAAAAAATATTACAAAGTCATTTTTAGATGAATTAAATAATGATTTAAATATAACCAATTCTATTAGTATTATTCATGAATTGATAAAACAATTAAATATTTGTATTAGATCGAAACAATATGAACAAGCAAATCAATTATTAAATGAACTTATTAATGATTTATCTATTTTGGGAATTGAATTTGAAAATATCCATAACCATGACAATATAAGTTTAATAAATCAATATTTTAAATATGTAGAAGCAAAAGACTATGAACAAAGCGATAAATTAAGAGTTGAATTAGTAAAAAAAGGATTAATTTAATGTCTCAAAATATAATTTTTGGTAAAAAAGCTATTTTAGATGCAATTAAAAACAACATAAACATTGAATGTATTTATTGTCTTAAAATCCCAAATGAATTGAAAAGTACAAATATTAAAATCAAGGTTGTTAATAAAAATTTTTTTAATGATTACAAAAATATTAATCATCAACAAATAGTAGCAAAATTAAATAATAATGTAATCAAACATATTGATTTTAATGAATTAATTAATCGAGTAAATATAAAAGAAAGTTTTTGTATACTAATGGTTGATGAGTGTCAAGATCCTGGTAATTTTGGAGCAATCATAAGAAATGCAGTAGCATTTAATGTTGACGTTATCATATATAAAAATAAAAATCAAGTTCCTATTAATGATTTAGTAATTAAAACTAGTATAGGATGTGCTTATCATGTTGATTTTGTTAAAGTATCTAATTTAAATCAAATCATTGACAAACTTAAAGATATAGGTTTTTGAATCTATGCTACTAGCCTGACTAATCAAGCAATTAATATTAATGAAGTTGATTTTAATAAAAAATCAGTAATTATTGTAGGGAATGAAAATTATGGAATAAGTGAATTAACATTAAAAAAATCTGATTATATCATCAAAATTAATATGTCAAATAAAGTGCAATCATTGAATATTGCAAGTGCAACAGCAATAGTTCTGAATAAATATTTTAATCAAAATAATAAATAATAATTTTAAAGATATTATGATATTAAAGGCATTATAAGAATTTCAAGACATATAAGTCAACTGGGGCTCATTTATATTTTCTTATATCTTTTTTATTTATTCATTTATATTCACTATGGGCACTCAATAAGATATTTTTAATTGACAAAGGATATGCTCTATATGTGTGCATATTAATTTCAATATCATTATCCCTATGTTTTGATGTGCACACATAATCATTTACTTCAATATCTATATTTAATTCTTCTTTTATTTCTCTAATTAAGGCTTGTTTATGAGTTTCATTATTCTCAATTTTGCCACCTGGAAACTCTCAATAATCTTTATATTTACCACTTAATCGTTTAGCAATTAATATTTCGTTATTTTCGTTATATATTATGGCTGCTACAACTTCTATTAATTTCATTTAAATTCTCCTAAACTATTTTTAAAATATTCCTCAAGTTTTTTATCTTCAAAATATACATATGCACCTTTAGTTCCTCTAGTTAAACAGATAAATAATCTATTTTTAAAATAAAGTTTATTAAGCTCGATTTTTCTGTTTAATTCGTTTTTATCTTTGATTTTTTTCAAAGATCACACTTGAGATTTCATTGCTTCATTAACTTCATTATTTTCATTCATTATATATTTAAAATTAACATCTAGTTCACTCTTATCATTTAGATAAAAAAGTTTTGGGACATGCACAAAAATGTAATCAAATTCAGATCCTTGTATAGTATTGAAGTAAGCGATATATTGAAATCCTTTTTTAGTCATTATAAAGTTTTGCTTTATACATAAATTATAAAGTTGTTTAGTGATTTTAATACTTGGATTATTAGTTTTGATTTTTCTTAATCATTCATCATTTGGATTTCATGTATAAGTATAGTCAGCTATTTTAACTGTAGGAATTGGTAAATCATTTTTTAAATTATTAACATTTCATTCTTGAGTTCAGAATGAAACCATTCTTGAATTTGACTTATCATACATATCTTTATATTCCTTATTAAATTCAACTCCAGGTAATATCTGGAACTTAAATTTATCAGGAATAAATTTAAACTGATTATTATCTTCATTAAAGATCATTTTTTTAAGTCAATCAATATAACTTGCATCTCCAGCATTTCTAAATTGCTCATCTAAGTTTAATTGAACACAAGCAAAATTATGTTCTTTATTTGTTGCAATATTAATAAATTCTTTTTTTGTTATTCCTTTTTTATTAATAACTTGTAAATCATCTAAAAATAAAATAACATTTTTATTACTTCTTAATAATTCATTATAAAATTGATTTGTTGTACCATTAGCTGTTGCTTTATGAGCTTCATCAACAATTGCATAATCACAATATGATTTAGAATATGCTCCATATATTTTTTCACTTAAAAAATTATCACTAAATTGTTTTTTTATTGCTTCTCTAAATTCAATTCCTGGAATCATCAATCTTGTATTATATCCATCTGAAATTAATTTAGCTAGTAATTTAAAAGCAATAATTGATTTACCTGAACCAGCTGGGCCTGAAATAATGAAAGCTGTTTTCTTTTTAGTTTCTTTATTAATGTTTATAAAGTAACTTATAGTTTCAAATACATTTCTTTGGCTACCAATTAATTTAATACTTTCAAATTTTGTTTTAGCATGTTCTAATAATGATAAAGATGGTTTATATTCTAATTTATCTAAATAATTAATTTTATCAATTGATACTGCTTTTCTAAATTTTTGACTAAAAAAAGATAATAATTCATCTCTATTATTTTTTCAATATAAATGAATTAAATTTAAAATATCATCATATGTTTTGGCATTAATTATATTTTCATTAGGTTTTGATTCATAATTAGGTAAATAACTAATTGGATAGAGATTAAAGACATTAGAAATATCACTATACTCATTACTTAAAATATTGTAATAGTCTAATACTTCATATGCTGGATGGCATAAACCAATAAAAGCATATGACGTATTAGGTTTTAGTAATTTAGAATTTTCTATTTTCTCAATTTTAGATCATCCTTTAAGTTCAATAATTGCTAAATTATCATTTTCTCCATCCGAACCTATTAAAATGACATCTATTCTTTTTTTATGATTTGGTAAAACAAATTCTAATAAAATATATTGATTTAATTTATCGACAATATTATTTAAATCTTTTGAAACTTTTACTAATGTTGTTTTTCATGATTCTTTTTCTTTTATAGAGGGTTTTATTCCTTTTTTTGATTCAAGCTCAGAACATATTTTAATAATTAAGCTATCTTGTTTTATATCATTTAAGAAGTTTTGTATTGTTTCCTTGTAAATAATCATAACAAGAATGATTATCGCAGATTATTTAATTTATGAACTATTTTATTTAGAATTATATATTCTATTTATCATGTTTTTTAAGTTTTTAAATGTTAACAAAAATATTTTATAATAAATTATTTTGCTATACTGATATATATGGATTTTAATATTCTGGATTATATAGATATTGATTATAAAATTAGTAAATCATATTTGAATGAAGATGGTCTTTTTAATACATCCAGATGTAGAATTCAACCTTGTTTATTTTCAAATTTAATTTATGAATATATTTTTACAGATATTAATGAATCTGAGTTATGTGAAAAATATCTAAATATTTCAAGAAATATAAGTAAAAGTAATAAAAAATATAAACCATCAAACAATATGGATACAAATGCATTATTTAGATTATTAAAAATCAAAAAAAGAAAAGATTTAAAATTAAAGCTTACTTATGATTATGAAAATATTAAAAATGAAATAGAAAAATATATTAATGAGTCAATTAATAAAAATGTTGATAAAAGTTCTGATTTTTTTATTAAATGAATTAATTATTATAAATATAATCAATATAAATGGTAATGTATTAAAATTTAAAATATTTTATGGAGTGAGTATGAAAGATAATAATATTAAAGATTTAGATATAAAAAAATTATTAGAAGAAAACGATGTAAAAACATTAGTTGACTTAGATGTATTAATTGGAAAAATGAAAAAAAATTTTATTGAATCAGCATTAGAAGCTGAATTTGATGAACATATTGGTTATGCAAAACATGATCAAAATTCAAGAGAGGTTTCAAATAATTATAGAAAAGGAAAACTCAAAAAACCATTTCAACTTCAAATGGCAAAGTAAAATTAATGTTCCAAGAGATAATAACTCTACATTTGAACCAACAATTGTTAAAAAACATCAAAGAAATATCCAACAAATTGAGGATCAAATTCTATTTCTATATTCAAAAGGAATGTCTACTAGAGATATTCAAGAAGCTTTATATCAAATGTTTTATTGCGATCTTGATAAGGATAAAATTTCTAGAATTACTGATAGGATAATACCAGAAATTGTAGCATGACAACAAAGACCATTAGAGTCAATTTATCCTATTGTTTATGTTGATGGAATCAGATTTAAAGTAAGAGAAGAATCAATGTATATTGAAAAATCTGTATATATAATTAT
>CASESV010000040.1 GCA_949290735.1 uncultured Mycoplasmataceae bacterium | reverse complement strand
TATTAATTTGTAATAATTATATAATATAATATATATAACATCTAAAAAAACAAGAGTAACATCTCTATTATAGGGGGAAAATAATGAGTTATTCAGGCGATAATATAAAAGTCTTAAAAGGATTAGAACCAGTTAGAAAAAGACCTGGTATGTATATTGGATCAACCGATTCGAGAGGTCTTCATCATTTAATATGAGAAATATTTGATAATAGTATCGATGAACATTTAGCAGGTTATGGCGATACTATTCAAGTTGAAATGAAAAAAGATGGTTCTATTTTAGTTAAAGATAATGCTAGAGGAATTCCTGTGGATAAGCATAAAGAAACAGGTATTTCAACTGTTGAAACTGTTTTAACTGTCTTACATGCCGGTGGTAAATTTGATGAAGGAGCATATAAAGCATCAGGTGGTTTACATGGAGTTGGTGCTTCAGTAGTTAATGCATTAAGTGAATGATTAGTTTGTACAGTTTCAACAAAAGGTAATGTTTATCAATGTCGTTTTGAAAATGGTGGTGCTGATATTGTTGAACCACTTCATAAGATAGGAGAATCAAAAAAAACAGGAACAATAATTCATTTTAAACCTGATCCAAAAATTTTTAAAACAACAACTGAATTTAATCCGAAAATTATTTGTGAAAGATTGCGTGAATCATCATTCTTATTCCCTAATCTAAGAATTATTTTTGTGGATGAAATTAATAAGGAAACATATGAATTTAAAGCACAAGATGGTTTAACAGAATTTGTCAATTTTTTAAATGAAGCTAGAAATTCTTATACACCAGTTTGTCAAATTTCAGGTAAGCATAATAATGTTGAAGTTGAGATAGCATTTCAATATTGTGATGATATGAATGAAACAATTATTTCTTTTGCTAATTCAATTAAGACAATTGAAGGTGGAGCTCATGAAACAGGATTTAAAAGTGCATTAACTGAAGTTATTAATGAATATGGTAGAAAGTGAAATATTATAAAACAAAAAGAAAAAAATCTTGAAGGTAGTGATGTTCGTGAGGGAATTGGAGCTATTATTTCAGTAAAAGTTCCTGAAAGTTTAATAAGTTATGAAGGACAAACAAAGAATAAATTATTCACTCCAGAAGCTAGGGATGCAACTAAAAAAGTAGCTGAAGAACAAATTAGCTATTGATTTGAAGAAAATCGTAAAGAATCTGAAAAAATAATCAAAAGATGTGTACTTGCTAGAGATGCTAGAATTGCTGCAAGAAAAGTTCGTGAAAATACAAAACAATCAAAAAAATCTGGGGTTGAAAGAATTTTATCAGGTAAACTAACTCCAGCACAATCAAAAGATTATAAAAATAATGAACTATTTTTAGTTGAAGGTGACTCTGCAGGTGGTTCAGCAAAATTAGGTAGAGATAAAAAATATCAAGCAATATTACCATTAAAAGGAAAGGTTATAAACGTTGAAAAGGCTAATGTTCTTGATGTTTTAAAAAATGAAGAGATTGGTACAATTATTACTTGTTTAGGTACAGGGGTATTAAAAAATTTTGATATATCAAAATTAAGATATAACAAAATTATTATTATGACTGATGCTGATACTGATGGTGCTCACATTCAAATTTTACTATTAACAATGTTTTATAGATATATGAAACCACTTGTAGAACAAGGACATGTTTATATTGCGCTCCCTCCATTATATAAGTTAACAAGTAAAAAAAATCCAAAAGAATTTAAATATGCTTGAGATGAATATGAGCTTGAAGAAGTTAAAAAATCAATAGGTAGTTGTGAAATTCAAAGATATAAAGGTTTAGGTGAAATGAATGCTGATCAATTGTGAGAAACTACTATGAATCCTGAAACAAGAACATTAATCAAAGTTACAATTGATGATTTAATTATAGCTGAAAGACAATTAACAATTTTGATGGGAGATAATGCACAATTAAGAAAAGAATGAATTAATAATAATATTGATTTCACTATGGAGGAAGAAAATTAATGGCTAGCGATATTAAAAACAAAAATATTATTAGAAGACCAATTGAAGAAATTTTAAATTCGAGTTTTGGTAAGTATGCTAAATACATTATTCAAGATCGTGCTCTTCCTGATATAAGAGATGGATTAAAACCAGTTCAAAGGCGTATTTTATTTGCAATGTATAATTTAGGAATAACTCATGATAAAGCTTATAAAAAATCAGCAAGAACAGTAGGTGAAGTTATTGGTAAATATCACCCACATGGTGACTCTAGTATTTATGAAGCTATGGTAAGAATGAGTCAAGAATGAAAAAATAATATTCCCCTTTTAGATATGCATGGAAATAAAGGATCTATTGATGGTGATAGTGCAGCTGCTATGAGATATACAGAATGTAGATTAGCAAAAATTTCAGAATACATGTTAGAAAATATTGAAAAGAAAACAGTTACTTTTATTCCTAACTTTGATGATAGTGAAAAAGAACCATCTTTTCTTCCATCAATGATTCCAAATTTATTATTTAATGGTGCAACAGGTATTGCTGCAGGATATGCAACTAATATCCCACCTTTTAATCCAGCTGAAGTTATTAATGCTATTATACATAGAATAGATAATCCAAATTGTACAATAGCATCATTAGCTAAACATATGCCAGGACCTGATTATCCAACTGGAGGAATTATACAAGGTAAAAGTGGTATTATGGAGGCTTATGAGACAGGTAAAGGAAAACATGTTATTAGAGCTGAAATAGAAGAGAAAGAAGTATCTAAAAAACTAAAACAACTTATTATAAAATCAATTCCATATGAAACAAATAAATCTGCAATCATTAAATCTATTGATGATTTAATCTATAATGAAAAAATTTCTGGTATTCAAGAAGTTAGAGATGAATCAGATAAAAATGGAGTAAATATAGTTGTTGATATTGATCCTGATAAATCATTTGAAGTAATAAAAAATTTTTTATACAAAAATACACAACTACAAATATCTTATGCAATCAATTTTATAGCTATTCATAATCGTAAACCAGTATTAATGTCTTTAGCAAATGCAATAGATGCTTATATTGAGCATTCTATTGATGTGTTAGTAAAAACATTAAATTATGATTTAGCAAAATCTTTAAGAAGACTTGAAGTTCTTGAAGGTTTAATTAAGGCTATGAGCATTCTTGATGATGTGATTAGAATTATTAGACGATCTGAATCAAAAGAAGATTCTAAGAAAAATTTAATGGCTAAATTTGGTTTTAGTGAAATTCAAGCTGAAGCTATTGTAACCTTAAGACTATATAAATTATCTAATACAGATGTGACATTAGTAAAAAAAGAACATGGAGAATTGCAATTAATAATTCAAGAAATTAAATCAATTTTAGCTAGTGATGAACTACAAAGAAATACAATCAAAAAAATACTTAGAAATTACAAATCAGAATTTGCATATGATAGAAAAACTCAAATTGAAGATGAGATTGAAAAAATTATTATTAACGATGCTGATTTACAAGAATCAAAAGATGTTGTTGTTATGATTACAAAAGATGGATATTTAAAAACAACTACAAAAAGATCAATTGATTCAAGTACATATAATGATGTTACTTTAAAATCAGGAGACATTATTATAGATATGTATGAATCAAATACAACTAATCAAGTTATTGTTATTACTTCATTAGGTCAATATATTTCAATCCCTTGCCATAAAATAAAACAATTAAAATATAAAGATGCAGCAGAACATATTAATAATTTAATAAAACTAGACTCTGTTGAAAAAGTTGTTTGTAGTTTTCAAACAAACGCTATTTTGAGAGTCAATGAACAAATCTTAATATGTACTGAACAAGGACAAATTAAAAGAGTTGATTTGAGTGATTTAACATTATCAAAATCAGTTAAATCTTCTAGTATCATGAATTTGAAAAATGATGATAAGGTTGTAAGTTGCCAACTTGTTCCAAAGGATATTGATGGTGATGTAGCTTGTATTACTAAATGTGGTTTATGTATTAGATTTAAAATTTCAGAAGTTCCAATTGTTGGTAGAACAGCAAGTGGTGTTAGAGCACAAAAATTAGCTGAAAAAGATAAAATAATTGCTTGTATTTATTCTCCAAGACCAGATAAACATCAAATTCTTGTTGGAGCAACAAAAGGATTAAAAAGAATTCATTTTAATGATATTCCATTAACCAAAAGAGCAGGTATTGGTAGAAATATTATGTTACAAGTTAAATCTGATCCATATGTATTGGTTCAAGCTTGCACATGTAACTCAAGAGATAAAATTAATATTTTAACAGATGATGGAATAACAACAATACAAGCAAGCGATATCAACTTAACTAATCTAGAAACTAGATTTAGCTCTCATTCTAAAAAAATAATTACTTTTTATCGTGATAATTGAATTTCATCAAATATCAATGAATTTGATGCTACAACTTCGTTAAATGTTGATGATAATGAAGGTGATGTTCAAGGAGGTATTTTTTAATTAATGAAATCCACATCATTTAATTACTTAAATTTTTTAAGACCAAATATATTCTTAAAATCAATTGATAATATTAATATTAATACTCTTAAAAAATTAGGAGTTAAATATGTGTTTTGTGATTTAGATAATACACTTGTTCCTCACTTTACTAGAATGCCAAATAGCAATTGTATTAAATTTATTAATAATTTAAAGGAAAATGGTATAAAAGTAATTATTGTTAGTAATAATTCTAAAAAGAGGGTTGAAACTTTTTGTAATTTAATAGATGTTGATGATTTTATTTATAAAGCTAACAAACCCCTAATATATAAAATTAAAAAAATTTTAAAAAAATATAATATTGAACCAGAAGATGTCATTATGATTGGTGATCAATTTATTACTGATATTGTTGTAGCTAATAGAATGAATTTTAAGTCAATTCTTGTTTTACCAATTGTTGATAGTGTTGAACAAAAATTTAATAATATCATTGTTGCAGCATTAGAAAAATTAATTTATCGATATATTGCTCACCTTAATATTCTTGAAGCAAATAACCCAGAAATTATAAAGGATTATTATGAATTCATATAATAAAAAATGTAAAGGGTGTGGCGCTTATTTAAATAATAATAAAGATGAAGTTGGTTATGTTCCAAAATTTGATGAAAAAACTACCAAATATTGTTATCGTTGTTTTCGATTAAAAAATTATAATGAATACAACATTAATGAAAATATATCAACAAATATAAATAAGACAATTGAAAATCTAGATTTTAAAAATAAACATATTATGATGATTATTGATATTTTAGATCTTGAATATAGTTTTATAAAACTTCCAAGCAACGTTGAAGATTTAACTATAGTAATTAATAAAATTGATTTATTACCTAAATCTTCTAACTATGAAAAAATTAAATATTTAGTAAAGAAAAATATTGATTATTTTTGTTCTAATTATAAAGATCTTATATTTGTTAGCTCCAAATCAAAAACTAGCATGAAAAGCTTTTATAATAAATTAGAAAAAATATCAAAACACAATAAAAAGAAAATTATTTTTATTGGTAAATCTAATGTAGGAAAATCATCGATTATTAATGCATTATTAAAACTAAATAATTTAGATGACAAATTAATAACAAACAATTCTATTAATACAACTGTTAATTTACAACAAATTAAAATAAATAGGCTTACAGTTATTGATACCCCTGGGTATTTATCACAAGGAAATCTTTTAATGTATTTAAAACATGATGATATATCAAAAATTTTTAGTGAAAAACAAATTAAACCAAAAGTATTTCAAATTCCATATACAAAAGATTTATTAATTGAAAACTTAATATCAATAAAAGTTGAACCTAATGAAAAGGGAAGTGTTATTTTTTATGGTACTAATTTATTAAAAATTCAAACATTTAAAACAAAAACTAAACAGCTATTAAATCAAAAATCTTGCATTGGTTATAATGTTCAAGATGATAAAAATCTAATAATTCACCAATTAAGTAACGATAACTCAGAAAGATTCAATATCAGCATATCAGGGCTTGGAACACTTTCATTTATTAATATTAAATCAATAAATATTCTTATAAACAAAAATGTTAATATATCAAAAATTAAATTTCCTTATCTATAAATTAAATAAATATGCTAATAATTAAAATTGCCTTATCCATTCATAAAAGAACGATAAAGCAATTTTAATTATTTAATTATTTACATACATCAATTATTATTTAGATGTATTTTCAACAAGAATAGAAACTTTTGTTTTATTATCTGCAAATTTTGTATATTTAACAATACCATCTGTTTTTGCATATAATGTATGATCAGTCCCTTGACCTACGTTTTTGCCTGGATAAATTCTATTTCCTCTTTGTCTATATATAATTTGACCAGCTTTAGCATTTTGTCCATCAGCTAATTTAGCTCCTAAAAATTTTGGGTTTGAATCTCTACCGTTTTTTGTAGAACCAACACCTTTTTTTGAAGCAAATAATTGAATATTAGTTGTAATTAATAACTTTTTCATTTTAAATTTCCTTTTTATTTTTTTTGAAATCTATATATTTCTTAGTATCTTTACTTTTTAATGATCATAATTGTATTGTAATCATCTCTAATTTTTCAAGATTTTTTTTGGTTAATTTAAGTATTTTTAACTTTAAATAACCATCAAATAATTCAAACGAGATTTCATTTTCATAAAATCAATTGATTGCTCCTTGGACAATTGCACTTACAGCTGCACAATAAATATCTTTACCTTTTGTGTCTGCATTAGCATGCCCTGAAACAATTAACCCATTTGAATAAAGTTCAATACTAATCATAATTAAGCTTTAATAGATTCAATTAAAAGCTGAGTATATGGTTGTCTGTGTCCTTGTCTTTTCATATGGTGTTTTTTAGATTTGAATTTAATTATTCTAATCTTAGGACCCTTACCATGTTTAACAACTTTAGCTGTTACTGATGCACCTTGAACAAATGGAGTTCCAATTTTTGAATCAACCATCATAATTTCATTAAATGTAATGGTTTCTCCAGGTTTACAGTCTAGTTTTTCGACATAAATGTTTTCACCTTGTTGAACTTTATATTGTTTTCCACCTGTTTGGAAAATAGCAAACATAAAATCCTCCTTAAACTTAGACTCGCCTAATAAGGTGGCCTATGAATGACACTTACTAAACCTTAAAAAGAGCGGTTGAAGCAGTGAAATTTCACTGCACATTAATTATACATTATATGTATAATATGTCAATATCAATAAATCAAATGTTTAATTATTTGATAATTTGCAGCGAAAATGAGCCTAAATTTAAAAATGTGAAAATATTGTGCATTTTCTTCCTTGCCTTATTATATCCTAAAGATATAGAATATGT
>CASESV010000039.1 GCA_949290735.1 uncultured Mycoplasmataceae bacterium | reverse complement strand
TACACATCCTCTCGGATATATATTTTAGCATATTAAAAATGTAGGAAAACCGACAAAATAATTTACCGAAATCCTACATTTTATTTTACCATTTACACAAATAACCTTTTTCTGTTAATTCATTTAAAATATTAAAATCATAGCCTTTCTAGCATTTTTTTATTATCTTTTCTTTAGGTAATTTTGATTTTTCATCATAAATATATCCTGTTTCATTCCATGAAGTTAAATACATAAGTAGGAGTGTTAATTCTTCTATATTCTTTTCCATGTTTTCTTCTTTTGTTACTTTACCTTCATTTTTAAAAAATAGGGCTCTATCCTAAAATAGACCCCCTTACAAAAATGATTTAACATTTTTTCCTTGCATAGATAATATATCATAAAGAAATATTTTAATTCAAGTGTTTCGTTAGCTTTTTTTGTAATTATGTATTAACAGTGATTTCGACTTTATTAATACTTGGCGATGAGCATCATCTTTTAAAAATATCAGATAAAAATCGATTCCTTGTGTTGTATGTTAGCTCTATTTTGAGGAGATTGCAAGTATATTTTTAATTTTTGATTTACTATATTATTAATATCATTTTAATTCTTCCAACTCTTCCTTCTTACTACTAGCAATTTTTAACTTTAAATCTTTAATTTCCGGATCATCTTTTAATTTTAAAATTTCATCAAATATTTCTTTATAATTATTTTCAACATCTGGATTTTCCTCAAAACCAACTAATTCTACTTCATATATTTCATCTTTATCTACCACATTATCAACAATTAATAATAATGTATCAAAAGATAATTCTGTTTCTTTTTTTTCTCCTACTTTTATCATAACTTTTTTTAATGTTTTATCATATGATATCACTAATTTCATTTTTACCTCCTACATATATTTCATAGCGATTTTTTACTGCATTTATACTACCATCAACATATTTAGATATAATATTTGTAACAGTATTTTGATCCAAATATTCATCTAATTTATATGATGAATACTTAATGATATGTTTATTCTTTTCTGCTTTTATTATTTGATTTGAATCGCCGTTAATAACCAGTAATGGTTCATGACTTGTAATTATAATTTGTATATTAAACTTAGCTTTTGACATTTTGGGGATAAGTTCTTCGTAAATGAAAGCCTTATCAACATCATTCTCAGGCTGATCAAAAATAACTACATTATTAAAACCATCTAAAATTTTTACATTAAATAGATAATCTATATACATTTTTGCTGTTAGTCCTGGAGTTAAATCATTAATAAAAATTTTTTCTTTACCAGGAAATCCTATTTTTATTTTTGCTTTACTTATAATTTCTTTTAATAAATTATCTATTCTAATTAATGGCATTTTATTATTTTCTTGAATTTTATTAATAACAGTTTTTATTTCATTATTAGATTGAATTATTTTGCCATAATTGTCTGTTAAAATTCTTTTTATTCCTTTAATATCAAATATACCTGAATTTTCTTCAAGCAATAGCAGCTCATCAATGTTATCATATTCAACCTTAATATACTCATGAATATTATTTTGCTCCAATTCATTAATTATTTCTTTTTTTGGAAATGTCAGATCAATTAATTTATTCTTCATCTGACTAACTTTATATTCTTTAATATAATTAAGCAATTTATTAGTATCCTCATACACAATTTTCTTTGTATTTTGAATATATGAATTTTTTTGATTGATTTTATTATTTGAATTTGTTATTATTACATTTAATTTATTATAGATAATTTGAGTCAAATGAAGTTTATAGAAATTTTTTAAAATTATTTTTTTAATTCTTATAATTTCGATTTCTATATCCTTTATTTTTTCCATCAATTTATTTTCAATCTTCAAATCTAATAGTTTTAATCTTAATTCGTTTGTTTTTTCTTTTATAAATTGAATTTCATCTATATAATCATTTAAAGATTTATTTACTTCTTCATATTTTCTTACTTCTTGTAAATTTTTATATATTGGGATATTTATAATAAATTCACTATTATTTTGCAATCCATTAATCAGTAAAACATTACTTCTTTCTTTAATATTTAGAAAATTATTATTCCCATCAAATTTTGAATTAATTATTTTAATATTATTACTGATATAATCATTAATTTTTCTTATATATTGTTTTATTACTTTAGAGTCATTATTTACATTAAAATTAAATAATTTTAATATTTCGTTATTATCTCCTGTATCATGTGCAGATCTAATTGAATCATATAAATTATCAGCAACTACTATATTAATATCTCCTTGTCTTATTTCAAAACCATCTTGATTATAAAATTTAACATTCAAATCTTGACATAATTCAGAATAATCTTTATCTTTTACTGCATTTTCTCCTGTTAGATTTGTTGTAATTATATCTAACAATGCTGTTTTACCACTTGCACTTTCACCAATTATCGAATTTAATCCTGAGGACAATTGAATGTCAGAAGAAGAAAAATATTTGCTTTTAGATATCGCAATTTTGCTTATATAATTAACTCTAGTTACAATATTATTTTCTGAACGTATTCTTTCTTCAGGAAACATTGATGAAATTTGCAAACCTCTAAATGTAGGATTTGCCCATATTTTTGTCAAAATTCTAGATTCTTTTTTTATTGGAAATTCATTAAATCTGTAATCACTTCCAATGTATTCTCCACCTACCCTTTTTTCTAATTCTTCCATTTCGTCTACACTTAACCACATGTTTTTTGCTTTATTTTGTAAATTACTTTTAAATGATTCACTAAAATGTGGTTTGGTATGTTCAAACAAAACATTAACACTAGAACTACTCGTTATTATATTAACTAAATCAACTGCATCATTAATATCTATTTCATCATCTTTAGTTGGCTTCATACCATGTGGATTTTTACAACCATGCGGAATAATAATACACTCAGTCCCTTGTATTAAACTAAATAAATCATCTATATTTAAAAAATTGTTTCCATTGTTTAACAAACATTTTTTTAATCTCATATTTATATCAATTACATTTGTACTTTCCGAAAAAACTACAATTATATGATACCTTTTATGACTATGAATGAAAACATCGAGCTCTATTCCAGGGATAATATTTGTGCCTGTTTTCCTTGAAGCGTAAGCTGCTTTTAACAAATCTATAATATTAATTAAATTATGATTTGTAATTGATATTAGCTTTAAATCATTTAATATATTTCTTTCAATTAAGTTTATTAAATTATAATATCTACCAGTATCTCTTTCTTCTTCTTTATTGTTATATATATTACCAGGTTGTGTATGGATATGTAGATCCAATTTATTCCACTCACTCATTCTTTCACTTCCTTACTACAAAAAAAAGCACAATACAAAACTACAAAGCCTGTACTAGCGCTTTCTTAACTATATAATAACATATTTCATAAATTATTGTTAGTTATACTAAAAAACTTATCAAAGAATTCTAATAATTTATCAATCACTTTGTTTTTCTTTTCTTGTCTATCATTTGTTGGTGTAAACATATTCATTGGTGGAAGTATCTCAGATACTTCTGTTCCATTTGTTTCTACCTTTCCTTGTTCAAATGATTTTTTTATGAACCTATAAGTTTCTTCTCTATTTAGATTTTCTTCCTTTATAATTTTATCGAGTTCCTCTTTTTTCTTACTATTCATAAAAGTTTCAAAATCCTTATATACATCAGAATTTTGATTTAGCGATTCAATGAATGACATAATTAAATCTTTTTTATTTCTTAAATCAGGACTTGCCATGATTGTCTTTTGAATAGTTACTAATATTTCTTTATCTTCCATATTAGTATCATGATATTTTTTAACTAATCCCAAAATGTAATCAATATTTACATCTATAGATTTAATTAATTCCATTTCAAATACAACATCTTCAGTAACATCTGTTTTTTCTCTTTTTGCCTTATTTCTAAAATCATTATATATTTCAATATAAAGGCTTTGATAATCTTGCTTATCTCTTTCTGATAACAACTGTTCATCTTTAAATTCATCAAACGATGATAATATATTGGTAACTTTTAGTATTGCACCATATAATTTAATAAATTCTTTTTGTGCTTGCTCGCCTTGCATTAATTCTCCAGGTGCAAATTTAGATGTTAGCTTTTCTACTAATTCTTTATATCCTTCAAATTTTTTACCATTTTCTTCTTCATATCCATAATAATAATCTTTATATGGTTTTAATAAGACTACACCATGTGCATTTTCATCACCAAATTTAGCAAGTGCTTCGTTTAATCTGTCTTCAAGATTTCTAAATGATACAATATTACCATAAGTTTTTACACTATTTAATATTCTATTAGTACGAGAAAAAGCTTGTATTAAACCATGCCATTTTAAGTTTTTATCAACCCATAATGTATTTAATGTTTTTGCATCGAACCCTGTTAAAAACATATTAGCAACAATTAATATATCGATTTCCCTATTTTTCATTCTTAAGGATACATCCTTATAATAATTTTGGAATTTTTCTGATGAAGTATCATAACTTGTTCCAAACATTTGATTGTAATCCTTAATTGCATTATCTAAGAAAGTCCTATCATCTATACTTAAATTCTCTGTGGATTCAGAATTTTCATCAATTACTCCATCTTCATTATTTACTCCATAAGAATAGATAATTGCTACTTTTAAATTACTATTATTCAAGTCTTGTACTTTTTTAAACTCAGTATAATATTCTTTGGCCATCTTAATACTTGAAACAGCAAATATAGAATTAAAGCCATTTATATTCTTTTTTGTCTTAATTTCTTCTGTACTTTGCTTTTTAGCAACATCGACAACATTATCTAGTGTGGAATAAACGTAAGATTCATTTGTTTTTGTTTTGGTGCTAAAATGTTCAATAATGTAATTGGTAATCAAATTAATTCTAATTTTATTGTCAAACAATTTTTCTTCATCAATATTATAAACTTTTTCATCTTTTACGTCATCTCTAATATCAACTCTACCAACATATTCATATCTAAAAGGCAAAACATTTTTATCAGCAATGGCATTTACAATTGTATAAGTATGTAATCTCTCTCCAAATACTTGCTCTGTTGTTTCAGATATTCCTTTAATAGTTCTAGCATTTTCTGGAAATATCGGAGTACCAGTGAATCCGAAAATATAATATTTTTTGAATTTTTTTATAATTGATTTATGCATCTCTCCAAATTGAGATCTATGACATTCATCAAATATAAATACTACATGCTTATTAAACACTTCACTTTCTGTGTTCTTTTTAATAAAAGTTGATAACTTTTGAATAGTTGTAATAATGATTTTAGCATTATCATCATGTAATTGATTTTCTAATACTTTTGTTGATGTATTTGAATTAGCTGCACCTTCTTTGAATTTATCATATTCTTTCATCGTTTGATAATCTAAGTCTTTTCTATCTACAACGAATAAGACTTTGTCTATATATGAAAGATTACTAACTAGTTGTGATGTTTTAAAAGATGTTAGGGTTTTTCCTGATCCCGTTGTATGCCAAATATACCCTCCTGCTTTAATAGTTCCATAAAGTTTATTATTATAAGCGATATTAATTTTATTTAATATCTTTTCTGTTGCAACTATTTGGTATGGTCTCATTACAAGTAATTCTTCTTCACTAGTAAAAACACAATATTTTGTTAAAACATTTAATAAAGTGTGTTTTGTTAAAAATGTCTTAGCAAAGTCAATTAGGTCAGTAATTCCTTTGTTTTTTTGATCTGCCCAATAAGATGTAAATTCAAATGAGTTGGATTTTCTTTTTATTTTATTATTTATATGAAATTCTCTTGTAGTATTAGAATAATATTTTGTTAGTGTTCCGTTAGAAATAATAAATATTTGTATAAAGTTATAAAGACCACTTCCAGCCCAGAAAGAATCTCTTTGATATCTTTCTATTTGGTTAAACGCCTCTCTTAAATCTACACCTCTTTTTTTTAATTCAATATGAACTAATGGGAGTCCATTTACTAAAATAGTAACATCATATCTGTTATCATAATTACCATCATTGTTGACATATTGATTGATAACTTGTAGTCTATTATTATGAATATTATTCTTATCAATTAAGTATATATTTCTTTTTTCACCAGAATCTAAAGTTATTTCTTGTTTATAATCTTCTTGTATTAATCTAGTTTTTTCTATTATGTAATCATTCTTATTAGCAATAACTTTACTGAAGAAAAAATCCCATTCTCCATCTGTAAATTGATAATTATTAAGTTTTTCTAATTGATTTCTTAGGTTTAGAATTAATTCATTTTCACTATGAATTGATAAGTATTCATATCCCTCTTCTACTAACGTGTTAATCAATTCTTTTTCTAAAGCAGATTCACTTTGAAAAGATGTTGCTACTCTATCTAATGCTCTATACTCTGCAAGCACTGTTGAATTATCATTTTCACTAATTAAACTAATTTTATCCAATAGAAACACCTTCTTCTATTTTTTTCTTTAATTTATATAATCTATCACATAACATTTCATTATCTCTAATAAAAGACAATAGGAATTCTTCTGATATTATGTATTGCTTGTTTTCTTTATCTTTAGTTGCTAAAATTTGTTCATTATGATATGTGATTTGAAAACTATGTACAATCCTATTCCTTTTTTCAATTAAATCATCAAATAACAAACAAATGTCAGAATCATATTCTTTTATTGCACCTTTTACTGCGTTTTTGAGATTTCCTGATGTTTTGTCAATTAATTTATACCAATTATATTTTTCTTTATCAATATGTAATATATTTTCGATAATAAACGAATTATTAGCGTTAAAGACGCATAATGCACTTCCTAATAATTCTCTGTATTTTTTAGTTGGTAGTGCCTGTCTACTGTATTTTTCATACATTTTAATCATCCTTTGCTGTAAACATTAATACTTTATCTCTATAATACTCATATTGCTGCTGTCTTAATTTTATTTCAGCAGGTAATCCATCAGACATATTATTAACTAACCAATCAAATCTGTCCAAAATATTTACAATTTTTTGTTGTTCATTTATGGTTGGTATTACAAATTTATAGTTCATTACCATATGCTTATCACCTCTGGGCATTTTAGCACCTCTTGAATTTTGTGTATTATATTCAAAAAATTTATCTGAAGATAAAATATAATACAAATATTTAGGTAGTATAATATTTTTGACTTTTATCCTTATATCAAGAACATCTCCATTAGTACCTCCACTACTATCTGATAACCATATTTTTCTCAAATAAGGCCTAATGTTCCCGATCAATATATCATTTTTCATAAACTTAGTGAAATTCCCCTCAGCCGGAACATATGTTGATAGTGTTTTTCCTTTTTTATTTTGTAATAAATTATCTACCCCAACATAATTATTTTTATTTAATTCTTTATATGAAATTCTATCATTTGAATATTTAGCAACTTCATTTAATCTAACTTCGGCATATCCAAACACATATTGTATAAGCCTAATTATTGCTTGCTTGTCTGTCTGTCTGTCTGTCTGTCTGT
>CASESV010000038.1 GCA_949290735.1 uncultured Mycoplasmataceae bacterium | reverse complement strand
TAGAACCTCTTTAAAACCATTTGTATTTATACCAAATAAAATGTACACAGATTTTTCAACAAATTTATTATCTTCCTTAACTTTAAATCTAATACCATCAATATAAACAACAGGATAAATTTGTTTAATCAGGCGTTCTAATCATTCATTAATTTCTGGTAATATTCTATCTGTAATTCTACTGATAGTATCTTTATTTAATTCAACACCATAAAGGTCTTTAATATAATTTTCAATTTCTCTTGTACTTAATCCTTTTGAATAAAGGGCAATAACTTTTTCATCAAAATGAGATATATCAGTTTGATATTTTTTAACTAAAGTAGGCTCAAACATAGCATTCTCATCTCTTGGTATTTTAATATCAAACTCCCCAAATGATGATTTAACTTTTTTATTTGAGTATCCTTTTCTATAATTATTTGATTTATTTCTTGATGTTTGATCCCATTTATCGTAACCAAGGTGTTCACCAAGGTGTTCATGCATTTCTGCATTTAATGAATTTTCAATGATAGCTTTTGATAAATTCTTAAATAAATCATTAATATCATCCATTGAATCTAATTTTAATGATTTTGCTAATTCTAAATATTTATTTGCATCAAAATCTTTTTTTGCCATAAAAACTCTTTAATAAAATTTTACTTTTATTTTAGAGTTTCCCCAAAACTTAATACATTACCTATTTAACAGTACTTTCAAACAATAATTTTGTTATATATAAATTAATATCTTTTCATTTCTCTTTTATCATCTCTTTTCTTCAAATCTTCTCTTTTATCATGAAGTTTTTTACCTTTTGCAATAGCAATTTCTATTTTAATTTTACCCTTTAATCAATATATTTTAGTAGGGATACATGTAAGTCTATCTTTTTTAACATTAAAAGCTATTTTAATAATTTCTTTTTTATTTAATAAAAGCTTACGTGTTCTATTAGGATCAACATTATGAATGTTACCTTCAAAAAAATTTGCAATATGCATATTAATAATATAAGCTTCATTGCGCATAAAAGTAATATAAGCCTCATTAATGGAACAGTTAGCTCTAGATACAGATTTAACTTCACATCCTACTAGCACAATACCTGCTTCATATTTATCTAATATTTCATAATTTCTATTTGCATTCTTATTAGTTGCTATGATTTTCATAATATTATTATAAAAATTAAATTTGTATATTAATAAATATTCTTAGCTCAATAATTAAAAATTTATGATTCTATAAATTGATTTTTCTGATTTAGTTTAATTTATTTGTAATATTTATTTTTCTTAATATAACCAAGAAATGTTAATAAAAATAGAAATATAGAAACAACCATTAATGCAAATGAGAATGAATATATACCAACAAAAAGTTTAATAAAACTTTTGCTTGATGGAACAACACTAAAAACAACAACGAAAATCATTACAAAGGATATAACTATAAAATTACTAATTAATTTTTTTCAACTAAAGTGTTGATTATATTCAATGTTAGTAAATGACATTATTTTTGTGGAGTTTATTAATATATGATAAATTGAGGTGTATAATATTGCAAAGCTTTTAGATTTTTCTATATTAATTGAATTATTATTTATATTAATTAATTTAAAATTATATACACCTTCAGGTGATCAAAGATACTTTTGTACCTCGGTACTAGATAGTGATCCATATGGTCATATTGTTCCAATAGGATTTTTAATCTCTATTAATTGATTATTAACATAAACTTTAGCTAGTGAAAAAGATGAAGCGGAAAAAATAATGCATATGATTGCAGTGATAATGGTAGTTAGAATAATTAGTATATTTCAACTTGTTGTGTCAATAATGTAATCAGAATTAGGATATTTTGATATTCTAGTATATTCAATTGTATATAAAAGACCATCTGCAAAAAATCCACAAAAAATAATGAATTATATCAAATGATTTTTGCAACCTTCAATGCAGGTGGTGTATCCTTTTGGGATAATCCCATTGATAAAGCTATTATCATAATTAAAATGGATTTCATTAAGGTAGATAATAGAAAGTTTAATGAAAAATTCTTTATTTTATATAAGAAAAATTTGATACTTTGAGAATCTCATCTTAATGTTAAATATTTATGTTTTATATTTACTAGCAAAATTACTATAAAACATAATATAGAACTTATAAGTATTCCAAAACCTATACCAAAGGTTGTCAAATCATTATTTCAGTTAATTACAACTCCAATAATTGGAATAAAGATTAAATTTAGTATGAATAGTAAAAATAACAAAAGTATTGCATACCATTTCTTTTCTTGATATGCTAACATAATATTTAAATAAATGAATCCATTAAAAATCAATGATGGAGAAACAATACAAATATATTTAAACCCTTTTTCAATTGATAAATTAATATTTTTATATATACTTGAAAATTCGATATACAAAAAACTTAATGCAATAAATAAACATATTGACATTAAACTTACTAAAAACATAATAAGAGATAAATAAATTAATAAAAGAAAATAAAATAAAAATTCAATTTGAAAAAATGATTTAAATATTTGCTTTCTATTAATTAATTTTTTTTGAACAAATCCATTTCTAATAATTAAAATTTTTAACTTTATTAATTTGCATGATTTTTAATTATAGTACTTTTTAAAAAAATGATAAATATTATTCTTCAAGCAATAGATCAATTCCATCAGCAACAAAATCACTTGCTTCTGCATCTATTACATATGTACAAACTTTTTTAATTTGTTCATCAGCTGAACTTCTTGTAATTGAAGTACCTGCATTTTTTAACATCATGAGATCATTATATGAATCACCAAAAATCATCATATTTGATTTATCCATATCATAATAATAATTATTTCTTAAAAATTCAAGAGCATATCACTTATCAGTATTTTTTGGCATACCTTCAAGAAACTTAACATCACTTTTAATATAATCCATATCTTTTTCGATTTCTGAAAAAATTGCCATTTCTTTTTCATAATTATATTGACAAAAGAAGCAAACTATTATTTTAAATATATTAGGATGATTACTAAAATCATTAACTACAAGAGTTTCAAATGTATTTTCATCAAATGATTCATATTTATCCATCTCATCTTTCATTAATTCAAATTTTTTAGATTTCTTATTTTTTAAATATAAAAATTTATTATTATCACCATATGCAATAAATATATATTGATCATTGTAATTTTTTTCCATGTAATCTTGTATTTTGTAAATGTTATCCATGCTTTCCTTTGATAGAAATTTTTTATATATTAATTTATCAGTTTTAGAATCATAAATTTGTGCACCATTCATACCAATTATAAATGTATCATCACCAAGTTCTATGCCAAAATCTGTTAACAATTGTTTTGCATTTAATCAATGTCTACCAGTTGCAATTGTAAATTTATATTTTTTTGATTTAATAATTTTATTTATTTTATCTACTGTTGATTTAGAAATAGTCAATTTATGTTCTTTTTTATCATGTTTTATTATTGTCCCATCTAAATCACATATTATTCATTTGATCATAAATACCTCTCACTTTGATTTTAACCTAATTACAGTTTTTATATTAAAAATAATATATTTTTAAAATAATATTTAGATAATGGTATTATCAAGATATATAGTTTTAAGGAGAATATATGCAAAAATCAAATAATTTTAGAAATTTTAAGATAAATGCGAGCGAAAGATTAGACCAACTTCTTGATATTTTAGGTGGTGATGAAAACATTGAATCATTTTCGATATCAAAAAATAAAATGATAGTAGAAGTATCTAGTCTAAATGATGTTGAAATTGAACGATTACATCGAACTGGTTCAAGAAGAGTTGATGTGTGTCCTGCAATTATTGCTTTTGATTTAGATGATGATCTTTTGAATTTGATAATCAAAATTTTAGTTAATAATGGAAATTTTGAATTCAATTATAGCAGTATTAAAAATCAATTATCTAAAAATCAGATAAAAACAGATAATGAATATTATGATAGAAGAAATTTTGAAGAGATTGATGGTAATAATCTTGATGATAATATATATCAAGAAGATGAATATAGTCATCAATTCCTAGAAGAAGATAATATACTATCTAATAATATTTCTAATAACATTGAACAGAAAAAATATATAAATGACAATCATCAAGATTTAATTAATGAGGATTTTGCTCTTAAAACATTAAGTATTCAAGAATATATTGATTATGATAAAGATAATAGAATACTTCAATGAAAGAAATATTCTATTATAAACCCTGAAAAGATTTTATGTAGTTGTTGCCAAGAAAGTAATAGAATATTAGTAAAATTAAATAATGGTGCAAATGTATGTGTTAATTGTTGATTAAAGAAACCAACAGAAGAAAATATAAAAAAATTAATTAATTTTAATAAAAGTATTTATTTTGAAGAAGATGATATAAACTCAAATATTATAAGTCCAGATATAAAAAATAAGGATAGGAACTTTTTTCTTAATGTTGATAAAGATGTTAAAAATAAGCCATTATCAAATATTAAAACTAATTTAATCAAAGAAGACGATAAGAATAAATCAATATCGAAAATTAAAACAATTGGAAATAAGATGAGTAAAGATAATTTGAAATCTAAGACAATTATTATTAAAAAAGCTGATAGAAAGTGAATATCAAGAGGAATAAAAGAGTTTGAAGATAATTAAATTAAAAAAAAAGGAGTTGACCTCCTTTTTTAATTCTTAATATTTTTAAAAATAGTTATTTTATTTCACTAATAGAAACAATAGTTTCAAATTCTTTAGCAATGGCAGGTTTTGCTAAGTATCATTCACAAGCAGTAGCAGCAGCTCAAGCTGAAGCTAGTTTTAGAGATTTTACACTATTAAGTTTTTGAAAAAATCTAAAACCAGCAAATGCCGCAAGAAGAGTATCACCACAACCAACTGTACTTCTAGTACTTGTTAATGCTTTAGTTTTTGCTTGATAAAATTTTTGATGTTCATTTAGTAATATTGATCCATCTTTACCCATTGAAACAATAACATTTTTTGCACCTTTTACTTGTAAGTCAATCATTGTTGATTGAATGTCTTTAATATTTTTAAATTGTTTATTAAATATTGATGATAATTCATCTAAATTAGGTTTTATTAATAAAGGTTCATATTTCAATATTTTTAATAATATATCAGAATCAATATCAATAATAAATTTTGCATTTTTTGATTTTATAAATTTCACTAAATCAAATAAAGAATCTTCATCACATTTTCCCATGATGAACACAATATCATCATTTTTTAAGTTTTTAAGTTGATCTTTCAAATTATTTAAATCTTGCTCAGATAATTTAAAACCAGGTCCATTAATTTCAAAATTATTTTTAGCACTAAAGTATTTAACATTAATTCTGATATCAAGTTTATTATCTGTTTCGATTGCGATTGTATTCTTAATATTATTTGCATTTAATAAGTCTTGATACATTTGCTTTGTTTTACCATAACTAAAGTATATTGCTTTATTATCAACAAATAAATTATTAAGAATATATGTTGCATTAATACCTTTGCCACCAGGAAACATTCAATAATTTTCAACTCTTGTTAATCCATTTATATTGAAATCATTTTTATTGTTGTTAATAACATAATCAATTGATGGTGAGAAAGTAATTGTATAGTTCATATTATGCATTTACCTTTTCTAATTCTTTATTCTTACCAAATTTTGTTCTTGAAAGTAATGCTATCATACCCATTTCAGCTAATGATCCTAATAATATTGATCCTAAGAAGAAACTTATTCCTAACCCAATTCTTAAAGCATCAGTATTTGCAAAGTCTCATTCACATCTATATAGAGGAGCCACAAATATTCCACCATGTGGTGCTAACACACCAATTCTAAGTGCTGCAATAGCTATACCAGTTACTGCTCCACCAACTAAATTAGCAATAATCATTTTCTTTGGTTGTGCTGCAGTAAAAGGGATTGCACCCTCTGAAATAAATGATAAACCTAAGATATAATTAACATAAGATTCTTTTCTTTGATTTGAAGTTCATATTTTACGATCAAATGTTGCTGATAAAGCAATAGCTAGTGGTGGTACCATACCAGAACCCATAGCAATTGCCATTGGAATTGATGAATTTCCTTGAGCAGCTGATTCTGACAATGCTATTGTACCAAACACATAAGCAGCTTTGTTAATTGGCCCACCTAAATCAGCACACATCATTAATCCCATTACTAAACCAAGTAAAGGATATAGTTCAGGACGATTAGAAAATACATCTAAGAACATTCCAAATCCAAGGTTAACAAACTGAAGAGGGATGTTTAGTAAAAAGAATAATCCAGCTATTATTAATGTTCCAAATAATGGTAAAAATAAAATATTATTTATAGCGTTCATTGATTTTGGCATTTTTTGGAAAATGTATTTGCTTAACAATATTATAACTACTGCACTTAATATTGCTCCTCCAATACCACCAAAAAACCCTGATCCATTTGATAACATTTCCAATTTATCCATTGGCAATCAATCCATTAATCATGGAACGTTTACTCCATCAATATTTTTGAAAATCATTCCTCCAGTAGCTATAAATCCACAAACAAATCCAGGTAATAACCCTGCCTTTCCTACTAATCCAAAAGTCATATAAGCAGCTAAAATTGGAACTAATAAGCTAAAAGCAATGTCACCAATTTGTTTAAATCATTTAGCTGCATCATTGTAAGAACCTAATAATTTTTTTGATTCTTCTGGAACACCAACAAAGGTATCAATCATAAAAGCAATTGCAATCAATATACCACCAAAAATCACAAATGGAAGCATATGACCAACACCATTCATTAAAGAACGATACAATCTCTTTCCGAATTTATTGAAAGATATTAAATTATCATCTTCAAGCTTTCCACTATTTGATGCTGCAGCATTACCTTTAAAAGTTGTACCTTTACCTTCTAATACTTTATTTATTTCATTTTCAGGATTTTTAATTGCAGCTCTTGTAGATGTTTCAACAACATTTTCTTTACCAGCAAATTTTGTTGTATCAATTGATCTGTCCAAAGCTAAAATTACACCTCTTGCATTTTGAATATCTTCATTAGTTAAAGTATTTCTAGAACCTTCAGTTCCTTGTGTTTCTACTTTTATTGAAACACCCAATTCTTTTGCTTTTTTTTCTAAAGAGTCTTTAGCTAAAAAAGTATGTGCAACCCCTGTAGGACACGCAGTAACTGCAACAACATCATAGCCATTTGAATTATTTAATTTATCATTAATCGGTGTATTTTGTTCTATATTTTCTTGTATTAAATGCTTTTTTGAAGTAGTATTTTTATCATCAATCACCCCTCTAGATAATCATAATTTATCATCAAGAATATTTTTTGATTTTTCTAGTTTAGGATTATTAATATTATTTATGATTTCTTTTAATTCACTTATGGAATTAATTGATTCTAAATTGTTAATAAAACTATCATTCATTAATAATTTTGATAACTCTTGAATAGTTTCCATATGAGAAGATTCACCTGTAGATTTATTATAATTAATATGAAAAATAAAATTTACTTTCCCTAAATCTCCTTGATCATTTTCATCTCACTTTAATCCATGCACTTTTGCAAATAAGATAACTGGCTTATTAACCACATCATTTAAAATATGAGGCATACCAATTCCAGAACCTATATTAGTTGGAAATTGTTTTTCTCTTTCCATAGCAAGATTAAATGCTTGCTTTCAAGATTTTACATATCCATTCTTTTCTAACAATTTACAAAAGTGAATAAGAGCATCTTTTTTAGAATTAAACGTTTTATCAACAAAAAGATCTTCTTGTAAAAAATCACTAATTGCCATTCTTATTTTCCTTTCATATTTTAGAGCTATACAATTACGTGATATTACTAGTATTAATACCAAAAATGCACTTCTATAAGTGCTTTGGATCTATTAATAATAGAATAAATAATATGCCATAAAATAGCTCCAACATACTTTATACTATAAAATTTATTTATTTTTAAAACAAATTATATTAAATAAAAAAATATTTTTTATTATTGTAAGT
>CASESV010000037.1 GCA_949290735.1 uncultured Mycoplasmataceae bacterium | reverse complement strand
TAACTGCCTAATTCTTCTTTCACTAATTCCCCATTTCTCTGCAGCTTCTTTTGTAGTCATAAACTTCATAGTCATCACCTCATAATATATTATACCGTTGTCGGTAGTATTTGTCAACTACTTGTTTGTATTTAATAATACTGTTAATGACGTCAGATTGGAAACAGTGTAAAAAAAGTGTCCACATTTTAGAATGCGACACTTATATTTACAATTTGTCCACAAATTATGTGAACAAATTGTGAACAAAACCGTTTTTTAACGATTTTCTTACCTTTCTGAATTTTTGTATTTTTGTAAAACCCTTATAAAATAAGGCTTTACGCATTTTTGCCACAACAGTTTTTATATTTCTTTCCTGAACCACATGGAATAATTACAATTTTTGAGTAATTTTTTCCTTTTAAATTGGCTTTTTTTATTTTAAAAATGCAATTTTTTGTTGAATAATTGTAAGTTTTTATTCAACAACGTATCTAATAACGTATCTAAAAAAATTGATTTAAATTCTGTCTGCATATGGCAATGACTTTATAAAATTTTCAATATAATTATAATCAACTTTACCATCAGGAGTCGTCGGTAATTTTATTTTTGTTTGCTTAATTTTTCCTTGATTAAATTTTATTCCATAATTGTATCTAAAATTTTCCTTATTAATAATTGTCACAAAAAACAAACCAATATATTTATTCATTTTAAATTTTGGAATTAGCAACTCAACATGATCTGATGCTGAAAAACAATTCTCTTGATATGTACAATAGCCTAAAACAGCACTATCAACAGTTAGAACATTTCCTTGTTCAGTAAAACAATCATAATATCCTGCTATCCCGTTATTTTTTGCTTGCGTTGTAACATATGGATATTTGCCTCTACCCATTTCCTCTAATTTTGTTAATGGTGTTGTAGAAGATCCTGTAACATCGAATAAATCTTCAATTTTGAAATATTTCCAATTAGTAATATCAATTTTTTTGTTTGATGATTCATTATTTGTAGTAATAATATTTATATCCACATTATCTACCCACTTTGGTAAAGAATCTGGTAAAATTATATCAGCTAATGTTTTGTTTGCCTGTCTACCATAATTGTACTTATAGGCATTAAATTTTATTGCAGTGCACCAAAACAATTTTTCTTTTTTTGTCATCTCATATTTAGGCGTTAAAACAAATAAATCTCTTCCACTATAATATGGTTTTTCTTGCAAAAAAGTAGATAGAACACTACCACCCGCAGCACAGCTAATAGTTCCTGCTGGTTGTGGTTCAATACCATCTATTAATTTTACTCTAGCAGATACTCCATTATTTTCTGCAGTTCTTGATACAAAATTTACGTAATCTGGATCATTATCATCTGCAATTTCACAATTAATCAATTCTAAATCTACCCCATATCTTACGTCAAAAATATCGCTAACTCTCATTTTTGCCATCTCCACTACACACTAAATATCCCAAATATTCAGCGACAGTTTTCTCAAAATCTTTCTGAGATAATTTAGAATAATCAGTTTTCATATATGCTTCTGCCAACCATTCGTCTGAAGCAGATACTTTTTTATTTACTGATAAACCAATTTCTTCTTTTCTATTTCGATATAACTCAAGCCATCTTTTCTCAACATTTTTCCACGAATCCTTATATTTTTCAACTCTACCTAGGTTTTTTCTTTTTTCAAATCCATCATCTTTATAATATCCAAAGAAAGTAGTTTCATTAGGTGATTTATCATGTCTAATTCCCAAATTAAATATCATACAACAAGCAACAACATTTGCTCCTGGATAAAACATATCAGATGGTAGTGAAAAAACTGCATCCAATGTATTTTCTTCAAGCATTTTTTCTTTAAAGATTTTTATATCACCTTTTGTTCCAATAGCACATTGCATTGGTAAAAGAACAGCTAATTTTCCTCTTTTTAATAGATTTGCAATATAATATACATAATGTAATCCCTTAGATGGATCTGTTGTCGTTTTACTATCCCAAGTTTCAACGTACTTTTGATTTGACTGTTTTCTTGTTGCATTATATGGAGGATTCATTAGTACAGTATCAATATTTGCTGCTTTAATCCATTCATCATTATCGAACATGCTTCCTTGCTTTATATTTGAATTTCCATCACCATGAATTAACATGTTCGTAGTTGATAACCCAAATGCTACATCTTCATATTCTATTCCATAAATTTGGTTTAACTTTACATTGTCTTTTTCTGCTTTTGTGTCACAATCATCCATAGCTTCAGTCATAGCTCTAACTAAAAACGCACCACTTCCACAACATGGATCTAACACTCTTGAATTTCTATTAACATTTAAAACATGACACATAAACTGAGTAATATGATCTGGTGTAAATGCTTGATTCTTATCAGCTTTACCAACATATTTATTAAATGTAGTAAAGAATAGATTTAATAAATCCTGACCCTGAGTACTTTGATCATTTATGTAAGGCAATATATCTTTTTCAATTGAAGTTAATATTTCGGTCATTTGCTCATTTGTTAATTCCCTAACATCTTGTGAACTAAGAACATTTTTGTCCAACAGTACAAGTTTTTCTGCTTTGTTTATATTATCATTTAATAGTTTTTCAAGTTTTTCTCTTACACCAGCTATTACTTGACTTGTTGTTAAATTATTATAAACTAACCCATTTTTTAACGCTAATAAACAGGTACCAACAAACTGGCTCCTTATTTTTTCTTTTATTCCATATTTGTGTAACAATTCATTCAAATTATATGTATTTTGTATTACTTTTAACTTGTCATTTTTAGTACCAAAATAAATGTTTTCATATTCATCAAATGATTTTATTTTTCTTTCATCATCAATATTATTTTCAAATGAAATCCTTAAATCATCGCCATACCAAACTTTGATTCTATCATCATTTGTATTTGCCAATATAGCTATTATTTTATTATTACTCAATTCCTTTTCACAATTAATATATGTCTGTATTTGTTTTATAAGTTCTTCATTATTCCACTTGCTAAAATCATCTTTTGTTTCTACTAAAATTGATATTTTATCATTTGAAAATCTTAAATCGATAAATTGATAGACTCTGCCGGAACTATTTTCTTGATAATCCTCAACATTTTTACCTATTTTACTCAATGCCTTTTTATAACTAAATTCTTCATTTTCAATATTGCTTGTCAAATATTTTTCACCTATCGTTGATATAATCCTACTTCTTTTCATTTTCTTTTCACTACTCCTTTTTTACATTCATATAAATCCATAATATCCACCATTTTTAAATATTCTTTAAAATCTATTACTACCACATAGTCTTGACCATTTTTTGTAACTCGCAGTGGTTTTTTAGACTCATGAACTTTTTTAAATAATTTTGCAGCTTTTCCTTTGTTAAAATCTCTCGAAAGTGCCATGTCTTCAATATACTTATTTATTTCTTGCATATACACCATCCTATTATTCTTATAATAATTATATCAAATGTCATTACATTTGTAAATATAATTGTAATGACATTTTTAAGAAAAAAACGTATCTAAAACGTATCTAAACGCTTTTTTGAGGTAAAATTACCTAAAAATTGTAAGTAACAAAAAACTCGCAAGCCCTTTATTTATAAGGCTTTGCGAGTTTATTTTCCGCAACACATTTTATACTTGCGTCCACTCCCACATGAAGTTAATTTTCTTATATAATCAATACTATCAATATTTATAATATTATTGATATTTCTAAGTTTTTAGGACTAGGTAACTCCTATATTATCTGTATTATTAGTATCATTTTTATTATAAATATTTCTCTACTGTGGACAAATTGTGGACTCTGTCCACATCCGTTCACTAACATAAGTATAACATTTTTTTATGTTTTACAAAACGTGTGATTTTTATTTAGCATACAATAGGGACTTTATCTTCTATTCTATTAACAATTCTATCACACATTTCTACAATATAATTGGGAACTAAATTATATGCATATGGATCTAATTGAAAAATATACGCATTTTCTATATGAAATTCCTCATTTATAAATTCTTCAATGACAGGATTAATATTAAGTAAACCAAATGTTTTTAACATTATTCTAAATATTTCTGTTTTCTCATAATTATTATTGCTTTCTAGATATAATTGCTTCATTAGAAGCTTATTACTAATAATAGATAGGATATCTTGATAATTAAATTCATTTATATAAATCCTTATTTTTCTTTCTGTATCATTATACTCTTCAGCTGTAAAGTCACGTTTATTACCTTCAAATATATATATTGGATTTTCATATCCTTTTAGAAGAGAGGATAACATATTATACTCATATTTATATTCATTATTTAATTCCAAATATCTCCTTAAATGAATAATTCTGTTTATAATATTTAATTTAGAATTAGTATAGTTTTCTTTAGCAACATTTAAGATTGAATCTATATCTTCTTCTAAAATTAATTTTTCTGAAATAATACCATTGTTATTTTCTATATAATAACCTTTAGCGAAAGGATATTTTTTAATTTTTATAATATTAATTATTGGTTCCAAATCATGTGTTAGCATTAAAACTGTTTTTCCTTTTAAACTATTATTTTGATGAAACAAATAATAAGTAATTGCATATTTTTTATTAAAGTCAAACGAAGAAACAGGATCATCTAATACAATTAAATCTGGATTTTCATACAAACAATCAAATAGAAATAGAGATAAAGCAAAAACATTTCTTTCTCCCCAACTTAAATGACTATTTACATCTACAATAATATCAGAATTTTTGTAAAAGAGTAATAATTTATTGTTTTGTACATCTACTTCGTAATTCATTCCAACAGTTTCAAGAAAATTATTTATTCTTTGCTTATTACCATTAGCATATACTCTTATACTTGTATTTAATCTACTAATATTTATATTTAAATTTTTAATATTCAGCAGCATTTCATCTATTTTATCGTTCAAAGAATTTATTATATCTATGAAATCATTTCCACGTATATAATCATAATCTTTTAATTCAAATCTACTATCAATCAACAGTTTTTCTAAATTATCCATGTTTTTTAAATTTAAATAATCTAATTGTAAATAAAAAGTTAGCTTTTCACACAACTCATCTAGCTCTAAGATAAACTGTGAAATTTTTCCCTTTTCTTCCATGCTTATTGGGTTCTCATTGTTCAAAATGGAATCCATAAATTTTGTTGTATCTTCACCAATTACTCCTGATAAGTTAATCACTATACTTTGTGTTTTTAATAAATTTTCAACATTTTTCTTATCAAACAAATCATCTAATGCATCCATGATTTCAGAAAAATCATCTTGTAAAATTTGTCCACAGAAAGGGCAGTGATTATTGACAACATAATCTCTTCCATCTTTGTTCCAAACATACCATTTGACTTTATCACTTGAATTTAGATTATCTGAATAATTATTAACCTTTTCAGGAATACTAACTATTTTATTACCAACAGATAAAGCCTTACCAACTCCTGTTGAATTTATAGAATTTTTTTTAGTATTCAATTTTATAAGTTTGCTTAATTCATTTTTCTGATTAATAATATTGTTAATTATCTCATTATTAATAACATAATCTTTAACAATTCCTAAAATACTATTTATATTTTCTATTTGTTCTTCATAATCCTTCGGTTTAATAAATACTTCAAATGAATTTTGATGAAGCTGATCCCCATTTGGCAGAAACAAGAATTTTGATACATATTCGTCATTATAAGTTTTTATACTATGAAATTCTTCACAACCTTCAATTTTTGGCATAGTAGAATCATCACTATTAAATGGTTTTAATGATTCTAACGATTCATTTTTTATTTTTTTATAAATAGCTGATGAAATTGTAGATTTACCTGTTCCATTAACTCCGTATTTTATATTCAATTTATTTTTTTCTATGCATATACTTCCATTTTTAATATTGTTACAATTATTAATTAATAAATTCATTTTTTACATCTCCTTACATCGTAAATTATAAAAAAAGCTCATATTAAAACCGGTTAAAGTCTAATACGAGCCCTTTAAACAATTGTATTATACCATAATATATAAATATTTATAGTTAAATTAATTATATTTTTTAATTGTTTGTAAGATAATTGCTTTTTCAAAATTTTCACTTACTTTTTTCTTATCTCCATTTGTACTAGAAATATAATATTTTTCGGTAGTTTCTACTCTCTTATGACCTAATACTTCTGCAATATCTTTTATTTCACTTCCATTTCTTAAACTAATAGTTGCAAAACTTCCTCTTAAATCATAAAACCTACAATTAATCCCTAACTTGTGATGAATAATTTTAAATGGATATTTTATAATATCTGTTCCTGAATATGTCCCATCTTTCCTAGTAAATACCATTTCAATATAATTTCTTCTAACATTACTTTGAATTATCTTATATTCTACTAACTTACCATACTTATTTCGCACTTCTTCAATAATATATCGTTTATACTCTTTTCCATATTCTTTTTTATATTTATCCTGTATTTTTTTATAATCGTATAACACTGAATACAAGGTATCACAAATATAAACTTCTCTGCAACTGCCTGCTGTTTTTGTTGTCCCCAAATACCATCTTCCTTTATTTTCTTTATCTTTTGCATATACAGTTTTATTTATTTTAATAGTTCTATTTTTTAAATCAATATCTTTCCAAGTTAATGCAAACACCTCTCCTGTTCTCATACCTGTATAACAAGCAGTAAGGAATGCGCATATAAACACTTTATTATTTTTAAATCTATTTAAAATAATCTCTATTTCTTCATTTGTATAAATATGTCTCATATTGCTTTTTTTAATTCAAACGATAATACTCTAGGTATTTGCAAATCTCCTGCAGGGTTATTTTTTATAAATCCAAAATAATATGTCGCATCTCTTAATGAGCTTTTGATAACTTTTTGGTAGTTTCTCAACGCTTCTTTTGTAGTTGATGTTTGATATAATTTTAATAATGCTTGATTAAGGATAAATGGCGTTAATTTAGATAATTTATAATATCCCAATTCTCCCTTTATCTTATCAAACGATTCTTTATACCTTTTGAACGTTGAATACTTATAATTTATTTCAAAATATTCTTTCATCCAATAATCTAGATAATCAGAATATAACATATTACATTCTGTGTTACTCTCACCATTAATAAATTCATCATAGGCTTTTTGTCCTGCAGCAAAGGCTTCATTTTTTGTTTTAAAGCCAGATTTAGTTATTTGCTTTCTTTTTCCATTTACTTTTCCCACCTCAAAACAATACTGATAAACCTTTCCTCTTTTTCTTATACTAATCATTTTATCACTCTCCTTTAATCTATTTTGTTTTACAGAAAAAAGTATTGACGAATGTGACTGTCAATACTTTTCATTAATTAGCTATTAAATTATTATCTTCATTAACTTGTTTTTGCAATAATTCTAAATCCTTAATGTTTTTATTATCTTTTAACACTTTCATTTGTCTTCTTGCAGAATTATTAAGTCTAACTAATCTTTCATTTTGCGGAACTTTGGCTTCTATTAATTCAGCATTTGTATTTTCCAAGTTATTTAATATTACTAAATGAAGTAAATCAGTATAGTCCCTAATATTTCCATTTTTAGCAAGTTCTGGATTGCTTTCTCTCCATTCTTTTGCTGTCATACCAAATAGTGCCACATTTAAAACATCAGCTTCTTCAGCATAAACAAATTTCTTTTGTGCATCGGTAAGTGTTGGAACTATATAAGCCTTAACGGCATCTGTATGAACTACATAATTTAACTTTGCTAATATTCTGTTGGCTTGCCAATCTATCTTTTCTTGATATGCTTCATTTGCTTTTAATCTT
>CASESV010000036.1 GCA_949290735.1 uncultured Mycoplasmataceae bacterium | reverse complement strand
CAACTACTATATTCCCACTTTTGTCTTTATAAATTAATAAGTTATTTTGTTCATTTAACATATATCTTTCATCTCCTTTCTCGTCAAAATATTATGGGGGGTTAACCTTGTGGTATCAACTAAAAAAAATAACCCTATTTTTTAGTCATTTTTAAAAAAACATGCAAAATCCAGATGCTCGCAAACCCTTTATTTATAAGGATTTCTTGGAGGGGTTAAATAAATTGGTATCAAGCATTGAATTGGATTATTATTCATTTTCATCACTTCCTCATAAATCTATTATATTATATCATGTTTTTACTCAAAGAAAAAAGTAGATAAAAATCTACTCGATAAATTGTAATTTATTACACTAATTATATCAATATTTATTTTTTTTTGTTAAACCATTTCGTGTTAGTTCATATAAATTGTCTATTACTTCATTAATGTATTTTCGATCATGAGATACACTTATAATTGTTCCATTATATTCACTTAATACTTTTCTAATAATTGGATTAGATAAGGGACTAACATTTCTTGTAGGTTCATCAAGTATTAAAACGTTGCATTTTTCTAAAACTAACTTAATCAGAAATAACTTTGCTTTTGTTCCGTTACTTAAATCTTTTATTTTACTAACCATTTCTTCTTTCGTAAATTTCATATTACCTAAAAGGATTCTTGCTTTTGTAATTTCCTCTTTATTCCCATATGGTGAAAGAAAATCTAATACATATTCATAACTATTTAGAATATCATCATATGTTTGGGGCATATATCCTACTTTAATATCAGTCCTATTTTCTAATTCATTATAAATTATTTTTATTAATGTCGATTTTCCTACACCATTTTTTCCAATAATACATAGATGTACATTTCCTATTACTTCCAATTTTATATTTTTAGATAAAGTTTTATCATGTACTTTTAACTCATCTATATTTAGAGTAATTATTTTTTTTGTTTTTGAGACCTCAACGTTTTCAAAGAAAAAATTAATGCTTTCTTCCACATCAGGAAATTTAGTCAATTCAGTATTATCCATTTTTCTTTCTTGCGACTTTAAAGAATGCATTTTCTTTTTTAAAAGTTTAGCACCATGTGGGTCACTTCTTGAAATTGTATTTTGCTGATATTCAACTTTTTGCATTATTCTTTGCAGTTTTTCATGTTGCTTAGTAAATTCTCTTTTTTCAGTTCTTGCGACTTGTGTTTGCTTTTCTATTTTTCTAATTCTTTGCTCAACATATGTATCGTAATCAATTTTTAATAATGTGTGTCTACATTCAGTTTTCTTTTTTATTTGCTCTAAATGAAGAATCATATTAGCTGTATTAGATAATAGTGTTTCATCATGAGAAACATACACAATTGGTTTGCTTGTACTATTAATAAATTTTTCTAACCACTCTAATGTTTCGATATCTAAATCGTTAGTAGGTTCATCTAAAAATAAAATATCATATTCATTTAATAATAATTTTAAGATACTAATTTTTACTTTTTCACCACCAGATAATGTATTTATTGTTTGCTCTAATATTTCATCACTTAAATTAATTGAATCTAAATATTTATAAAAATTATTAATTTTATTATAATAGTCTCTTTCATCTATAAATAAAAAATTATAAACTTTTTTATTTAAATCTTCTTCATTTATAGATTGCTCTAAATAACCTATCCTACTGCCTTTAAAATTAATATTTCCACTTAATTCTACATATTTACATATTCCTAGAATAGATTTTAATAAAGTTGATTTTCCATTTCCTTCTTCACCTATAATTGCCAATTTATCATTATTATTTAATACTAAGTTTAAATTTTTAATTAAATATCTACCATTAATAGATATACTTAAATCTTTTATTTCTAACATATTATGCCTCCTTTTTGTTCGGCATAATCAAAGTTTATGCCTGACTCATATCATTAATATTCTCATGTTATCACCTCTCTAAAAATTACTATTTAATAAATACCAAATTTATTTAGTTTTCTTTATATAAACAAATCTACCAATTAAACCACCTATGAATGCTAATACAAAATATACAATCATAAATATTGAAGCTGACGTATTATAAAATATTAACATTGTCGGAACAAATAAAATTGTTATTAATAAAATTATCCATATATTAAAACTATATTTTTTTGATATTATAGTAGAACTTATTAGTGCATATAATGAATTAGTTATCCATAAGTCTATCAAAAATGTATAATTAATACTACTAGGAAACATGGCATTAATAATTGGTATTATGTTATATATTAGTAGAGTTATAATCATCAAGATAATTATACTTTTTTTCATAAACATATCCTCACTTTAAATTAAAATTTATCTATTCCTTCTAACAATAAATCAAAATTTCTTTTTCTCTTATATATTCATTTAAACTAGCGAAGATTCCTTGATAGTTGATTAATTCTATCTATTCTATATGATTTTTTCTTATAAAGTCATCATATATCCATTCTGGACCATAATCAAATACATATATTAATTCTTCAATCAATTCATTTTTCGACATTTTATTTATATACTTAATTGCCTTATTATAAATTTCTTTTTGATATTCTTCAAATTCTTCTTGTAATTTGTCCTGTTCATTTTCAAAATTTGTTGCTTCCTCTGGAATAGCACTAAAATAGGTTGCAACTATATGTTTGCAAATTATTCTTTTTCCTTTTGCTAATGGACAATCACAAGTAGATTTTCTTGGATGTTCTAAATTTAAATACACATTATAATTCTTAGTTCCGCTTACTATACTTGTATACTCTTTATCATTTATTTTTCTCAATTTAATTACTTTTTTAGCTTTAAAATAATCTAGTCCTCTCCAACACGAACTACCACTAGCTAAAGATACTATTCCCATAACTTTACTCCTCCTTATTTCCATTTTCTAATGATTTTATTTCATCAGCATTATTAAGTATATTTAATTGATATCTTGCAATTTCACTTAATATTTCAAATCTTTCCACTTTACTTTTTCCTTCTTTAATTAATTCTGCATTATGTGATTCTAAATTAGATAATACTGTTAATTCATTAATTGTTGCATAATCTCTAACATTAGATTTTTTTGCTAATTCAGGATTAAGTTCTCTCCATTTTTTAGATGTTGTATTAAATACTGCAACATTCAAAACATCCGCTTCTTCAGCATACTTTAACCATTCTCTATTTTTATAAAAATTATTATCTGGCAATATATAATTTTTAATTGCATCAGTATGTATCAAATAATTGTTTTTCGTCAATATTCTTTTTACATCCCATTCTCTATTCTGATTTTCTAATTTTTTTAATCTTTCAAATTCCTTTATTAAATACAACTTAAAAACGGGACTAATTGCTGATGCAAATTCAAATGCAATGTCTTGATGCGCATAAGTTCCACCATATTTTCCACGCTTTGAATATATCCCAATCGCATTTGTTTTATCGCACCATTCAGTAACACTCAATGTAAATGTGTGAAGTCCGGCGCTTTTTCTAAACCCGTCGAATTCGACGGAATTAAAATTAGGATTATACATTAATTCCCAAGTACCTAAAAATTCTAGCGTAATCCTATTTCTTAACCAGTTTCTAATTATATCATCAGATGTTGACTTTCCTTCTTTAAACTTTGTAAAATCAGAAATACAAATATAATCACTGTCATTTATATTAGTAATATTTATTTTTACATTTTGAACTTCAATTATATTATTTTTCATCTATATATTCACCTCTTTTTATATGTTATTAAATGGTGTCGTCATATTTGGAGTTCCTACTCATATTATTATTAAAATACATATCTTTTCACTAATTTTTGAATCTTTTTCTTTATTTTTTATATAAATCGTGCATTATCAAAATTATTATAATTACTTATAAAATAAGGATTTACGGAAATTCTTAAATAATTCACAATCAACCATTAAATCGAATTATAATTTATTCCCGTCACTGTCTCCATAATCTATTTTATTATATCATAGATTTTAAACCAAAGAAAAAAGCAGATATATATCTACTTTATTACTGCTTAATCTTGATCTCTGGAAATTAATGACAATCCAATACAAAACATCCCAATACCAAGCATACTAATTGCTTCTTTTACCTGTAATTGATCAATCATATTTAAAACCACAACAGCAACACCTAAGGCGATACCAATTCCTTCGCAAATTAAAGTAATTAATTTTTTTGTATCTTCCTTTTTTGCATAAGGATTAATACTATCTTCTCTTTTACATAAATCTATTAAATATGAACTATCAACTTCTAAAACCTTTGCTAAAGTTGATATAGATGTAATATCTGGATATGATAGTCCTCTTTCCCATTTACTAACCGCCTTATCAGTTATATTTAATTTATTCGCTAGCTCTCTTTGTGTTAATCCTTTATTTTTTCTTAATTCAATTATAATATCACAAAACTTTTTTTCTTTCATAGTTTTCCTCCTCATTTAAATAATAACACACCATCGGTAAACCAAATATATCGAAATAGTTTATTTTTATAAACCATCAGTTTAGTTTATTTAAAACATCATTAACAACAAACCCAAATCCATATACCAACAATTATACATAAAAAAGTCAATTCTAAAACTTAGAATTGACAAATAAATTTGCTACTCAATAGTAAATTCAACAGCTATATAAAAACTTTCATATCTTCCTTCTTCATATTCATAATCAATATCTTTTATAATTCTATATTCTCCTTTAGTAAGTTTACCATATCCATATTCCCAATTAAGCTCAATTTCTTTACTTTCTTTTGGCAAAAGTTGAAAAGCAGGTAAATTAAAATATAATTCAACATTTATTTTATGCCATTCCCCATCTTTTTTTATTTCTATTTCATAAGGATTTCCATATTGTAAATTTTTATCACTATTATTAGTTAAAATTAAAGTAGCACCTTTGTTTGTTAATGTACCTTCTTTAATAGTCATTATAACATCATTTTGCATAATCTTAATATCAGACTTAGCTCCAATATCTAGCCCTTTTCCTGACTTCCAACAACCACTTACACCTAAACTCAAAATCCCACATAATAAAATAATTAAAAATACCTTTTTCATATTATTCACACCTCATAGTTATTTTATATTATCAATTTCAAAAATTTATATTCAACTTATAAAATAAATTTCCAAATTATAGAAACAAAATCAAAACAACAAATCCCATTTATTAGATTTCTAATTTATTCTCAAACTCTCTCGCCAAATTAATTAAATACTCTTTTCTTTGTAATTTATCAAGCCACTTTTTAGGAATCTCACTAATTCCATAGATAATACCAGCCATTGATCCAACAATAGCTCCAATAGTATCTGTATCATTTCCAATATTTGTTGAAGAAATTATACATTCTTTAAAACTAGTAGAATTTAAAAAAATCCATAATGCACATTCTAAAGTATCAACAACATAACCAGTTGATTTAATATCATTAATTAATAAATCTTTTATATTACCCTTTAAAATTCTTTGATACTGACAAATTGCATGATTAGAATACATCGAATAATCCAATTTTTGTATTTTTATATAAGCAGTTTCTTTAGAATCTCCATTCAATAAAAAATAAATATACTTTACATAAATATAACACCCTAATTTACTAATATCATTAGCATGAGTTAAAGAAGATAACTCGTTTGTTAATTTGATGATATCTTCTTCAGGTATATTTTTTATAAAAGAATAAATCGCAACAGGTAAAATTCGCATAAGAGAACCATTACCATTAGAATATTCACCAATTGCACCACACTTTAATGCTGGAACATTCTCTGCATATTTTCTAATTGCTGCTAAACACGTTCTACCTACATCAAACGTTTCACCAGTTGCTGTGTATTTTCCTTCGTTTATCCATTCCATCCACTTTGTCATTATGTCATCATAATCAAAACATTCTTTCTCAATATAAGATTGAATTGTACAAATTTCCATAGATGTGTCATCCGACCAAGTACCAGCCGGTTGTCCAATTTTAGGAGAACTAACCATCTCAAGCACAGGTTTTTTTAATAAATATTTGCGCATACAAAACTCCGTTGGCACACCCATCGCATCTCCAACCGCATGACCAATAACAGCATCAACAACTTTTGACATATCATCACCAACAATCATAAATTATTAAAAATAATTCTAACAAAAAAACTCATAAAAATAATATTTATTTAACTCTTTATCAAATACACAATATATATAATTTCTCTCATCACTATCTTGTTTTAACTTAGTCCAACTATAATCATGAGTAAAATTAATTTGTTCTTTCTTTAGCACATTTAATTCATCATAAAAATTACTTATTTCTTTTTCCATCACTGAATTTTTATTATTTTTTAATGATGTTATAAAACTTTTTCCTGTAAAAACAGAATATCTTTCACCATCACCATGAAAACTTGTACCAGTATCAATATAATAATTCTCTTTGAAATCACTAGGTAAAATAATTCCCCAATTTAATTCAAAAGTTTTACTTACACTCATATAACTAACCACATAATTATATAAACCCATAGCTATTCCAAGCAAAATAATTACAATAATTATAAAAATAAATAAAATTGTTTTTAATTTTTTTCTATTTTTATTTTCTTTCTTAACCATAGTCAAAATATTTTGTTCTAAACTACTTTCTACTTCGTCTTTTTTCAAATGTTTACCAGCAAACAATTCATTTAAGGTTATATTAAGTTTATCACACAAAAGTCTTAATAATGATATATCAGGCATAGTCCTTCCATTTTCCCAACGACTAACTGATTTACTTGTAACACCAAGCATTTCTCCTAGTTGTTCTTGTGTCAAATTTTTATCTTTACGACATTCAGCTATAAATTTCCCTATTTTATCTTGATCCATAATCTTCCCTCATTTCTACAATAATACTATATTAACTAATTAAAAATAAACAGGACAGAATATGAGAATTAATTATTTATAACAATAAAACTCCTACTTTTCTAATTTCATATATAAAACAGGATAAGGTCTACCTTGATCATCTAACTCATTTCTCTGATATACACTAAATCCAAAATATTCATAAAATCCCTTTGCTTGAGGATTATCTTCATTAACAGCTAGTTCATTAACACCATAATTATCTATCCCATACAAAAGCATTTTTTTACCTATACCTTTTCCTCTATATTTATAATCAACAAATAACATTTCAAGTCTATTTTCTTCTATTCCTATAAAAGCTACTAACTTATCATCTTTTTCTCTATAAATAATTAAATGAGAAACATTTTTTAAGGCACTCGGCACATACTCTTTAATTTCTAAAATTTCATCATTTGATAAAAAAGAATGAGTACCACGTACTGAACTCTCCCAAACCTCCAACAACCCATTAATTAAATTACTATTTCTTTCTTCTTTCATTACCTCTATCATAACATCACCACACAAAGACGCTTAATTTTATTTCTTTTTTATATTAAAAATAACAGGAGATATATCACAAGCTTGAATATAATCTAAATCATTAGAAACACTAACATTATATGCATAACAAATAAATGCTGAAATATTTACTCCACTTGTGACACACAATATTAAACTATCATCTGAATAAGCCTTTACAATATCATCGATTGCTTCCATATTTCTTTCTAAAAAACTCCTAAAATCTTCATCTTTTCTTTTTTCATTAAATCTTTCATCTTCTATTATTTCTAAATTATGATACTGATTAACAATATCTGCAGTACGTCTACATCTCAAATGCATAGAAGAAAATATTGCGTCAAATTTTACATCTTTTGCCATCTCTGAAAATAAAGATATATGTCTTATACCTCTTTCAGTAATATTATCATCTTCGTTTTTATCTCTTTCTGCATGATGCATATAAACAATTTTCATACTTCCTCCAAG
>CASESV010000035.1 GCA_949290735.1 uncultured Mycoplasmataceae bacterium | reverse complement strand
GCTGTTGAAGAAGCGATAGCTAATCATTTCTTAAACCTTGAAAGTTTTTTAATCTTCATTAAATACCCCATTTCTAATGATCATTAATTACCCTTAATGTACAAAATGAGGTTTTATGTGCTTTAAATATTAGATAAATATGAGGTAATTATTTAAAATGAATATCTATATAAAAGTTATTTTTTAACATTTTTTTAAAAAGTCTATATTTATTAATTTTATCACCATATATTAATTTTTAACCATAAAGTAAAAGTACTTGTATTAATTGAAAAAATTATATTTTTTTATCATATAAATAAATTGTGGAATATTTATAAAATTACTAATACATTAATATTTTTCATTACATAAAGGAGATATACATTTACAATCAATAAGCACATATCTAATGTTGCAATTTAATTATTTACTCAAAAAATTAATTAGTCATCAATATTAATATCTAAAACTCTCTAGTAAAAGATTAAATATTCCATTATTAAAGAAAGGAAAAGTATGGGTTTAGGATTTCACAAATTTAAATCTTCTACACAAGAACGATTTAATGGTCCAAAAACTAAGAAAGAAAAAAAAGGCCATACCAAAGAATTTATTGCCAAACTTTCTAAAGGTTTAATGCTACCTATTGCTATGCTTCCTATTGCTGGTCTTTTTTTAGGTATAGGTTCAGCAATTGTTACAGCAGCTGGAACCCCAGGTGTTGAAGGTTATAACAATGGGTTAGCTATTTTTGGAAACTTTTTAAAAATACCTGGTGATGTAATATTTGGTGCACTTCCTGTTCTTTTTGCAATTGCAATAGCTATTGCATTTACTAAAGATGCAGGACCCGCCGCCTTGTCCGCCTTTGTCGGTTTTTTAGTTTTTTCAGGCTTACAAGCTGCATTGATTCAAAAAGTAGAAATTGATGATAAAATAATAGGTTATGACTTATTATTTTATACTAATGGAACATTAGGTAAATATTCAGACGGTGCTGGTTTACCTACTTCATTATTTGGAACGGTTTTAGGAATTAATCAATTAACTTCATCTGTTTTTGGTGGATTTATAGTTGGTTTTACAGTTTCATTTTTATATAACAAATTTAAAAATATTCAATTACCACAAGTAATAGGATTTTTCTCTGGTGTAAGATTTATTCCAATCATTACATTTTTATCATTTTTCCCAATAACTATTATTTTCTTAATGTTATGACCATTAATTGGTATTTTATTTAACATTATTGGTGGCGCATTAGGATCTAATATGTTAGGTTTCAATTCCTTTATTTTTGGTTATATTGAAAGAGCATTAGTTCCTTTTGGTTTACACCACGCATTCTATTCACCATTATGATACTCTTCAGTTGGTGGTTCAATTGCATTAACAGATTATGCAATAGTTGGTGGTCAATTAGTAACACAAGTTGGAACTGTAACTAATGCGTCTCCTGGTTTAACTTGAGGAGATGTATTTAAAGTATTTGATAATAGTATAGATGTCACTGGTAATATTTCAGGTGACCAAGTTATTTGAGCGGCTTTAAATAACATTGTAGGTAAACAAGTTACTCTAGCAGATGGTACAACTGGAATCATTAAATTTAGTGATTTCACATCTATTGTCTATAATGATGCATATAAAACTATTTTTAAAAACACAAGTGGAATAGCATCTGCAGGTGTAAATGCTGGACAATATATGCAAGGTAAATATACATTTATGATGTTTGGATTACCAGCTGCAGCCTTTGCAATGATAATGGCAGCACCAAAAGGAAATAGAAAAATGAGTGCTTCTATTGTTGCTTCAGCAGGTTTAACTTCATTCTTAACTGGTATTACTGAACCATTAGAATTTACATTCTTATTCTTAGCTCCTTGATTATTCTGAGGGGTACATGCACTATTGTGTGCATTATCATTCGGATTAATGAATTGAATTGGATTGATCTTCCCAGATTTAGCACCTCATATAGGTATGACATTTAGTGGTGGTGCAATTGACTGAGTTATTTATGGGGCTATTCAAATTCCAGGTGGATCAAATGCATGATGAGCATTAGTATTTGGTGTAGCATATGCTCCTATTTACTTCTTCTTGTTCTATTTCTTGATAAAGAAATTTAATATTCAAACTCCTGGTAGAGGAGAAAACACTAAATTATTCTCTAAACAAGATTTCTTGAATAAGAAAAATAGTGAAGGGGAAAATTCATCATCTAGCAATCTTGAAGTTAGTCCAAATAGAGCTATGGCAATTGAGATTGTTAAAGCATATGGTGGTATTGATAACATTAAAAATGTTGATGCTTGTATAACAAAACTAAGAATACAAGTTGCTAATCAAGATATAGTTGATGAAAATAAATTAAAAAATGAGCTTGGTGCAATGGGTGTAATTAAACCTAGTAAACAGTCAGTTTATTCAATTTATGGAGCAAAAGCTGATTTATATAAAAATGAAATCAATGAAATGCTTAATGAGATTGAAAAAGATCCAAGTTTAAAAGATAAATTATTTAATGAACCTGATGATTTTGTATCAAAAGAACAACAAGTTCCAGAACCTGTTCTTGTAACAAACTCAGTACAATCTAATTCTGCTACAACTCCAATACAAGAACCAAAAATAAATAATCAAGAAAATAAAAACACAAATAATATTGCAGCAGATTCAAAAACATATGAAGTTAAAACTGCAGACGAATATGTTATTGTTTATGCACCAGTTGACTGTGAAGTTGTTGATATCAAAAACGTTCCAGATGCAACTTTTAGTCAAGAAATAGTTGGTAAGGGAGTGGCAATTAGAGCACATGATAATCAAATTGGCTCAGTAATTTTTGATGGACAAATGGAGTTAGCATTTAATACAGGGCATGCTTATTCATTTAAAACACTAGGTGGAACACAAGTTTTAATGCATGTTGGTGTTGATTCAGCATCGATTAAAGATGAAAATCAAAAACAAGTAAATATTTTTGATCAAGAAATTAAAACTGGTGATCATGTTAATATAAACTCTAAAGTTGTAAAAGTTGATTTAGACAAATTATCAAAATACGCTAAATCTGATTTAATTCCGATTGTTGTATTAAATGAATCACTTTATGGTAGAAAAATTAATGTTCTAGCTAAAGGTAATGTAAGAAAAGGTACACCACTTTTTGAAATAAAAAAAGTTAAATAATAAAACTCTTTTTATCATTACATTGGAAACTTGTTTGGGTATATTATCCAAACAAGTTTTTTATTTTAATAAAATCCAAACTATGATTAAAAAAGACATAAAACCTCATTTTGTACATTAAGGGTTATTAACTTACGAATAACAACTTGAGGAGGTAGTTATGATTTCTAATAAAACTCTTAATACGTATAGAATTGTCCTACAACAAATGTTTATTAAACAAAAAGAAATTCTAGAAGATAAAAATATTTTGTTTTCTTTATTTGATAATTCTAAACCAAGTTGTCAAAACCTAATTATTCCAGCCCTAATGCATTTTAAAAATGAGTTTAACTTATCTGAAAATGATATATCAACTTTGAAGTGTAGAAAACAAAGACACACTAATAAAAAAGAATTTGAATATATGACTGAAAGCCATGTAAATAATTTTAAGCTTTATGTGGCTTCTAGTTTAAAACTAAAAGATAAATTAATATTAACCATTTTATTTGATTTAGGTGTAAGAAAGTTTGAAGTTAAAAAAGTTATAGAAGGTTATTTTAGATGCAATAAAAGTGAATTTAATATCATAGCAAAACATCAACAAACAAGAAAGATCTTTTTAACTCATAAAATAATTGAATTAATTGAATTAGCTAAAACTAAATATAATCAACATGAAATATCAAAATGAGCAAGTGAACAAACAGTATATCGAGTAACCAAAAAGTGTTTTAATTATATTGGCTATAATGGAGCTTGTCATGACTTTAGAAGACATTTTGCTCAAAATCTTGATGAACATGGGCAAAGATTAACAGTCATTAAAACTTTAATGGGGCATAAAAATATTAATACAACATCAACTTATATTAGACAAAGTGATCATGAATTAAGAAATGTTATAAATAATCAACATTTAGCTAAAACAGCAGTTGATAATAAAATGTATCATGAACTAATTAATAAACTGGCTAAAAATGAACAAGCACTAAACAATAATAATGAAATGATTGAAAACTTACTTACTAAGATTAGTGAACTAACTGAATTAAATCAAATTTTGAATTATCAGAATAAGAGTTTAATAAAATTTTGTGATAAAAAGAAAGATGATAAGGTATATAGAAAAATTACTGATACAATAATTAATTCAGTTTAACATTCAATATTTTGAACATTATTATAAGTTTGATATCATATTTCACTATAATATTGATCATATAACTTAATTATTGAGTCATAGTCTACTTTTGTTCTATGTAATGAAATATATATTAGTAAACCAATAAACAATATTGTTAAGACAAGTAAAATTACATATATTAATAAATCTGTCTGTTTGAGTTCATAATTTAGCATTAAATTTACAAAACCAAAAATTGGATAAATATAGGCAATTAAAATTACTGCCAATAATGCAAAATGATTTAATATTAATGAAGGATAAATCATTCCTCTACCAAACGAAAAAACTATTGGATATAATATTTATAATTTTTGTATCTGTACTTATATAAAAAATTTATTGGAAAAATCAAAATACTATTGTTGCAATAATACATATCATATCTATAGTGTTAGCACTTTTATCCATTAATGATTTTATTGCAATTCATATTAATGATAGAGGAATAGATAGAAATACTAATGCAAAAAGAAATTTTAACATAATTTATATCTTTATCAATTAGAATTGAAAATTTTTACTATCACTTACAATAATTTTTTTGTTTTTATTTCTTGTTAAATTAAAAGGAATATTAATTGGGTATGAATATTTACCATCAATAGAACTTATTTCTAACATATTAAGATTATATCTATTCGCATCTATCTTGTACTTATATAAAGATTCTAGTTCAAAAATCGAATCTAAAACTGCATTTGTTTTAATGATATATTTACATTATTTATTTCATTTATATAATCAAAATCGATCTCAACATAGGTATTAAATATCATGTTCAATCAAAAAATGTACTTATCTATTCCTATTTCCAGATATTAAATTTCTAAAGGTGGCATATCTGGTATTTCATCTATATTAATATTACTATATACTTTTTTAATTATTAAATCTGAAGTACTAGTTGTAATAATTGAAATTGATATTAAAAAAACAAATATAAAATAAATTATCAAAATAACTTTTATAAATATATTTATACTAAGATTATTGAAGCCTTCATAAGTGGGAGATATATTATTTAAATCATCAACATTTAAAACAAGAATTGATGCAATAAGAATTATAAAATACATAAAAATACACAAGAATCAACAAAGAAATAAGCCAGAATTTCTTTTTCATTGGTGATTGTTAAAATCTAGTTTTGATTTAAGTTCATAATTTTTCTTCATGGTCTCTCTCCTTATATGAAGCATAACAATGGCATAATAAAAATAAATGCAATTGCAAAAATCCAACTAAAAATTGAAAGTTTATAACCGAGAATTGAGTAAATAATGAAAAACAATAATAGAAACGAAACAATAAATAACATAATGCAAAATAAAAATAAAAGTTTATTACATTTTATTGAAAAATCTAAATCCTTTAAATTGTCAACAAATTTCCTATTATTTTTAATTATATTGTCATCATCTATACCTATATTTATATCTTCATAATTTAATTCTTTGATCAGATTATTGAATTTAATTTTTTCTTGATTTTCAAAATTGTTATAAAAAGAAACAGCAGTATTAAAATTATTAAAATCGAAAACTTTACTAGGGAACAATCTTAGAAAGAAGGGTACATACAATTCATTATAGAATTTATTATTTACATTATTTTCTGAAAAATATTGAATCACACTATTAAAATTAGATTTTATTCTATTAATTTTTATAAACTGAGATCTTTCTTTAACTGAGTTGCTAATAAATACACTTGGAAAAATTAATGATATAGGAAATAGTACCAATGAAGCAATAAATAAATATTTATAAAGTTTATTGTCTTTTCATAATTTTATTGGAGTTATACGCATTAAAATCAACCACCTTTAAAATATAATATTCAGCAACTTCAAATAAAATAGTAATAACAACTTTGGCAGCTAATGCATATCAAGAAAAAGATTTTGATACAGTCTTTATATTATTGATTATTTCTTTATTGTATCCTCTCAATTTAAATAAGAACTTATTTTTGAAATATTTCTGCCCAAAAATATCTACACCATAGTTAATAACTTCTCTAAACATCTCATCTAAATAATTTTTATCTATTTGCAGTAAATAATTTAATAATTGATTAGATAAGTCAAACTCAACTCATGACATTGCTATTTCTAATAAACAAAATGTTAGATCAATAATGAAAGATATAACAGTTAGCCCGAAAGTAAAATATGTTAATATTGCTTGTAATATAAAAAGTGCTAAACTAATTGCTGAGTGTGCAATAGCAACACACATTCTTGTATCACTATCTTGTTTATAAATTTCTTGAGCTTGTCTTACTGTAACAACCTCTCCATAATTTGTTGTTAAATCTGGAATTTGCATACTAGGTGGTTTGGCACCTGCACCACCCCTAATGTTTTGATTTTCAATATTCTTAAGAACATTGTTATATTCTTTATCAAAACTTAATCCATTTAATGCACATAAATCAGATATTTCTTGATTGCTTAAAATGTTATCTTTTGCTCTTAATGTTGCTGTTTCATAAATTGAATCACATATTTGAGATACGTTTATTTCTTGACCTTCCTTGATGTTGTGGTTAGGTAGAATATTATCAAGCAATAATATCAAGTCTTTATTTGTATCTACTTTAAAATTTGCATATTCTTTGATTTGAGTATGTAATGTTTGTTTGTTTTCATTTAATAGTTTAGGTAATCCTTGTTTATAATAAGTTGATTGTTTTATATTATCTGGAACTTTTGTATCTGTTATTGTTGGTACTTTATGTTCATAATTACCAGTTAGATTGTCTTTATCAATAATGGTTGGAATAATTAATTTATTATTTTCATCAAATGTTGGCTTTACAGGTTTTGCATATTCATAGTATTGTTGAACTTTTTCTTTTTTATTGTGAGCAGTTACAACACCTGTAATACTTGGTATAGCTACCATTATAGCTGATACACCACATCCCAATGCTATTAATCTTCTATTTGTTTTAATTAATTCTTTTTTCTCTTTCAAAAATTGTTTAATACCCATATTTATCCTTTTGGAAATATTTAAAAACATTTCTCAATTTGATTATATTAATAAAAAATATACTCAGAACTAAAAGTATATGAGTTAGGGGATTTTGGGTAAGAAACTAATATATTTTGGTAAAATTATTATAATATGGTTTGCTTATATAATCTATTCTAAACTGTTATTAATTTTATTTCTGTAGATAATATCTTGTTGATTTAATGATTCTTCAAAAGTTTTTGATTCTTCTATATATCTAACAATAAAATCTTTGAATAAATTATAATAAAATCATATAGATCTTTAATATCATTTAAATCATTCTTATCAATTTCGACAATATCTTTTTTGTAATCAAAATTACCTGCAGATATTTCTTTTGCAATAATTGTCAACATTTCAATAATATTATCATTAGTTAACTCATTATTATCTAATGAAAAATTTAATACTTTCTTATCAAATGATACCTAAATTGCTTTTTTATTATCTATAGTTTTCTTTTTAAAAATTAATTTCATTTTTTATTATCCTTTCCATTAAATCTTTTATTTTGTTTAAAATTAGTTTCTTTTTTAAGTTTTTCATATCTTTTGAACAATGAATCATTTCCCCCTTCAATATAATGTCGCACTGGACTATCTTTAATATTCTGTTCGCTGGGTATATCTATCTCTTGTAAAATATTTGTTTCTTGAATATATGATTTATATGATTCAATCCTATTTAATGAACACGTTGTAATTGTTTGTGGATTTGTTAATGTTCCAAAATTTGAATTATGTGTAACCATAAAAAATGGAATTGTAGATAATTTTGGGGAAACTCATTTTAAGGATTAATATTTAAAAGTATAAAACATATTAATCCTGAGCATTCATATTATAACCTATCATCAAATAAAATTTTTAATTGGTTATAAATAATACCCCAATTTTGAATTCTTGTTTGCCAATGTTTTGATTGATTAATAATTGAAAAATATAACATTTTCTTTAATGAATTAATAGTGCAAAAACCATTTTTACTTTTCGTTAATTTTCTAATATTACGATTCAAATTTTCAATCGCATTTGTAGTGTAAATTAACTTTCTTAATTCTTTTGGGAAATTAAAGAATGTAGTAAGTTCATCTATATTTTGATTTCAAGACTTTATTGCATAATTATATTTATTGGCTCATTTATTATTAAATTCTTCAAGAGCAACTAATGCTGATTCAATTGATGGTGCTTGATATATTTTTTTCATATCTGAAGTAAATTCTTTTAGATCATTATATTTAACAAATTTAGTAGAATTTCTGATTTGATGAATAATACATTTTTGTATCATTGAATCAGGAAAAGCAGATTTAATAGCTTCGCTAATACCACTTAAATTATCACAACAAAAAATTAAAACATCTTTTAATCCTTTTTCTTTTAATTGATTGAAAATTGTTAATCATTGTTTTGCAGATTCACTTTCTGCT
>CASESV010000034.1 GCA_949290735.1 uncultured Mycoplasmataceae bacterium | reverse complement strand
TTCATATAAATCAAAAAAATATATTCATTCATTTTTAGTTAATCATGGGACTTTCTTTTTCATATTTCTCCTTATGTCCCATTTTTATGTCCATGTGTATAGTGATATCTATTCTAAGATTAAGATTTTTCTTATTAACTGGTTTTAATTTTCTTCCCATAATAAGTTATTTAAGTGTATAACATAATTGCTTTCTTTCCATACTGAAGGAATCACTTTTTATATATTTACAAAATTAAAAAGTACTCCATCTTTATTTTATTAAAGGCATTGCACTTAATAATTCAATAAGGATTTACTATTTTTCTATTGATGGTACTTTTTTATTTATTTCTATCTTGTTATTAATTAAATAATTATTTTACTTTATAAAAACCACTAGGTTTGCCTGTTAAATCAATCATAATGTTTTTTTGTTGAGTGTAGTGTTCTAATATAATTTTGTGAGTTTCACGACCAATTCCTGATTGTTTATATCCACCAAATGGTGCACCAGAAGGAATTTGGTTATATGTATTTATTCAAATTCTTCCTGATTCAATAGATCTTGCAACATTTAATGCTCTAGTTATATTTTGTGAGTATACACCTCCACCTAAACCATATTTATTTTCATTTGCCAATTTGATAACTTCTTGTTCATCTTTAAATTTAATAACTACAGCAACTGGACCAAAGATTTCTTCTTGAGCTATACACATTTCATTCTTTACATTTCCTAATAAAGTTGGTCTCATAAAAGCACCTTTTGATAACTTACCTTCAGTTATCCTTTCTCCACCAACTAGTACTTCAGCTCCTTCCTTCTTACCTATTTCTATCATTTTTAGAATTTTATTTAATTGAGCTTCATTAATTTGTGAACCCATTTGAGTACTCATATCTAATGGATCACCAACATTTATTTCTTTAAAACGCTTAATTAATGCATCAATAAATTTATCATATATCTTTTCTTGTACAAATACTCTAGACCCAGCACAACAAACTTGCCCCTGATTAAATAAAATACCTAATTGTACACCATCAATTGCTTGTTCAAAATTAGCATCATCAAAAATGATATTTGCAGATTTACCACCTAATTCAAGTGTAGCTGGAATTAATCTATCTGCAGCTGCTTGTGCAATTGAACGTCCAACCTCTGTAGAACCAGTAAATGCTAATTTATCTAAACCCTTATGGACTCTTAAATATTCACCAGATTTAGAACCACTACCTGTTATTATGTTTAAAACACCTTTTGGTAAAATACCATCAATTAATTTTGTAAATTCTAAGATACTTAATGATGTAGATACTGATGGTTTAATAACAGTTGTACAACCTGCAGCAATAACTGGTGCTAATTTTCATGCTGCCATTAGAAATGGGAAGTTTCAAGGTATTATTTGTCCTACAACACCGATTGGTTCTTTTAATACAATACTTAATTTATTACCATCTAAAACAGTTGCTGTACCTTCGTCAACTCTAATAGCAGAAGCAAAATATCTAAAATGATCAACAGCTAATGGAATATCAACATTGGTTGTTTCTCTAATTGGTTTACCATTATCTAATGTTTCAACTCTTGCTAATCATTCAGCATTAGCTTCTATCACATCAGCAATTTTTTCTAATATTTCAGATCTTTGTTGTGGAGTTGTTTTTTTTCAAGTTTCTAATGCTTTTCTAGCAGCTAATACAGCATCATCAACATCTTTTTTAGATGCTTCTGATATTTCTGCTAATTCCTCTCCTGTAGCAGGATTAAAAGTTTTAATTGTTTTTTTATCAGAAGAATCTTTTCATTCTCCATTAATATATAACTTATATTTTTTGTCTAATTTCATTTTTATTTCCTTTTTATTATCTTATAGTTTTTTTCACTAATTCATCTTGCGATAATTTTGATAATTCAGAAATTTTATTGATGTCAAGATTTAAACTTTTTGCCAGCATTGTTCCATAATTTTTACTAGCCTTATAACAAATAGTTACTCATCTATATTGTAAGAACTCATATGCACCAGATAATGATTTAGACATATTATGTATCAATCTTTCACGTTCTACATCACTAAAAACTTCATCAAATAATTTTGCAGGCTGAATTAAGTCTTGATCTGATGATTCATTTTCAAAACGACCTTTAGTAACACCATCCATATCAATATTAGGAATTTTATTAGATGTGTCAATTTCAAGATTCTTATTTAGTGTATTAGGTGAATAATGATATTCTCCTTCATAATTATTATTTACTGTCATACTACCATCTCTTTGATGTGAAAAAGGACAAACTCCTTTTGGTGCATTAATTGGAATTTGTTGGTAATTAGTACCTAAACGATATCTATGCGCATCTTCATATGCAAATAGTCTTGCTTGTAACATTTTATCTGGAGAAGAATAAATTCCAGGAATAAATCTTGCAGGACTAAATGCAGCTTGTTCAACTTCAGCAAAATAATCAACTGGATTTTTGTTTAATACTATTTTTCCAACCTCATGTAATGGATATTGATCAAAATATCAAACTTTAGTTACATCAAATGGATCATATTCAAATTTATCAACATCTTTTGGATCCATAATTTGTACATATACTTTTCAAGATGGAAAATGACCTTTTTCAATTGCTTCATATAAATCTTGTGTAGCAAAGTCTGGATTTTCACCTGCCATTTTAATTGATTCATCATCTGTTCAATTTTTAATTCCTTGTTCAGTTTTGATATGATATCTAACTCAATAATATTGCTTTTCATCAACATATCACATATATGCATGACTTGAGAAACCATGCATATGTCTATATGTCATTGGTGTACCACGATCTGAAAACAATATAGTTGTTTGATGCAATGATTCTGGAGTAAGTGATAAGAAATCTCACATCATGTTAGGATCTTTTAAATGAGTTTTAGGATTTCTTTTTTGTGTATGAATAAAATCAGGAAATTTCATTCCATCTCTAATAAAGAAAATAGGAGTATTATTTCCTACTAAATCATAATTACCTTCTTCAGTATAAAATTTAATTGCAAAACCTCTTGGGTCTCTTGCACTATCAGCAGAACCCATTTCTCCTCCAACAGTAGAAAATCTAATAAATAATGGAGTTTTTTTGCCTACTTTGTTAAATAAACATGCTTTTGTATATTTTGTTTGTTCTTTTGTACACTCAAAATAACCATGTGCTCCAGCACCTTTAGCATGAACAACCCTTTCAGGAATTCTTTCTCTAACAAAATGTGCTAATTTTTCAATTAAATACTTATCTTCTAAAAAAGTATAGGTTTTTCCTCTTTTATTTCCTGTTATGGAATTATTGTCATTTTCTATAACAACACCATCAGGATTTGTTAATTTTTTCTTTGGCATATTAATACCTTCACTTCCTGTTCTATTTTGTCTAGAACATTTTATTATACATATTTTTTATTTTTTTGTCATACATTATTGTAATTTTTCATTTTCTCATTTTAATTTATTAAAACTATATTATAATGTAAGTGAATATGTCAGTAAAAACAAAAGATGCAATTATTATAGGTTTATCAAACTCCCATAATTTAGCGAAATATGTATCTAAAACAACAAAAATTCACTATGGGCAAGCAACAATTACAAAATTTTCAGATGGTGAAACGTTGTTTAGAAGTGAAGAGCCAGTTAGAGGAAAAGTTGTTTATTTATTTCAGTCAACTTGTCGGCCAGTTAATGATTCTGTAATGGAAATGTTAATAGCAATAGATGCTTTAAGAAGAGCATCAGCTAGTGAAATTGTTGCTATTATGCCATACTATGGTTATGCAAGACAAGATAGAAAAGCAAAAGGAAGAGAGCCAATTACTAGTAGGTTAGTTGCTGATATGATCCAGACAGCAGGTGCTAATAGAGTTTTAACATTAGATATTCATAGTGAACAACAACAAGGGTTCTTTTCAATTCCATTTGATTCATTAAATGCAATTTGAATTATGCTTTCTAAATTTTTAAAAGATGTTAAGTATCCATTAAAAGATATTACAATTGTTTCACCTGATTATGGTGGTGTAAAAAGAGCAAGAATGGTAGCTTCTAAAATGTCAGTACCTATTGCTATTGTAGATAAAAGAAGACCAAAACCAAATGAAGTTGAAATTGAAAATATTTTAGGTGATGTTAAAAATAAACATTGTATTTTACCTGATGATATGATTGATACTGGTGGAACAATGTTATCAGTAGCTAAACTACTTAAATCTAAAGGTGCAAAATCAGTAAGTATTATTGCAACTCATGGATTATTTAATGGGAAATCAATTGAAAATTTTGACCAGGCTTTCAAGGATAAAATAATTAATCACTTATATGTATCTAATTCTATTGAAAACAATGAAAAGCCAAAAAATGCAACTATAGTTGATATTTCTCCATTAATTTCAAGTGCAATTAGTGTCTTTAATACAGGAACTGGATCAATAAGTGCAATTTATGGAAAATACAGAAATTTTAAAAGCAAATAATCATAAGCCAACGATTAATGCTGTTGTAATTGTTGAAGGTAAAACTGACACAGATAAACTAAAGAAATTATTTGATGTTCAAACCATTGAAACAAATGGTCTAAATCTAAAAAAAGAAACTATTGATTTTATTGTTGAAACATCAAAAATTAAACCCATTATTTTATTTTTAGATCCAGATGGACCAGGTGAAAAAATTAGAAAAAAATTGCAAGACTATTTATCAAGTTCTATTAATGTGTTTATAAATAAAAAAGATATTGATTTTTCAAAAAAGAAAATAGGAGTTGCAGAAGCATATGATCAAGCTATTATTGATGCTTTTAAAAATTATGTAGTTTTTGATAAACAGAATAATAGTATTTCATGACAGGAATATTTAAATTTAAAATTGAATACAAAAATACTTAGAAAAAAAGTATGTGATTATTTTCATATAAGCGAGTGTAACAATAAACAATTATTCAAACGATTAAATATGATGAATATTAAATATGGAGAAGTATTAAAGGTAATTAATAATGAATAAGTTATTTGTAATAGCAACTCCAATAGGTAATTTAAAAGAAGCTAATCAATTATTAATTGAAACACTTGAAAATGTTGATATTTTGTTTTGTGAAGATACTAGAGTAAGTACTAATCTTTTAAAACTACTAAATATTAAAAATCATCCAAAATTAATAAGCTATCATAAGTTTAATGAACATCAAAAATTAAATGAATGTATAGATTTAATTTATAAAAATAAATGTGGATTAGTAAGCGATGCAGGCTATCCAAGTATTAGTGATCCAGGATTTAATTTAATAAAGGAATGTCATCATAATAATATAAAAATTGAAGTTGTTAATGGAACAAGTTCTGTTATGCATGCTATCACTCAATCTGGCTTATGCAGTTCAGGTTTTGTTTTTATTGGATTTGTAGATAAAAATAAATCCCAAATTATTAAGCAATTAAATCATGCTTTAAGTATTAATTTGCCTGTTGTATTTTTTGAATCAGTTCATAGAATCAACCAACTTATTGAACTACTAAAAAAAGAGTTTAGTAATCATTTAGTTTATATTGGTAGAGAATTAACTAAAAAATTTGAAACCTATACTTTATCTAAAGCGAGTGAATTAGTTGCTCAAGTTGAAAAAGGAGAATTTTGCTTAGTGATTAACCCTTTAAATGATAATGCTATTAGTCAATACAATATCAAGCAAGTTATGGATGAAATTAAAGAATTAACTGATATTTATAATATGAGATTAAAGGACGCGTGTAAATATGTTGCTAAAAAATATCAACTTGATTCAAGTGATTTATATAAAACTATTATTAAATAAAATTAATATAATAACTTCTTTAATATTTCCATATATTTTAAGGGATTTTCTTTATATGGTGAGTGAGCAGCATCATCAATTACATATGTTTTAATATTTGAATTTATTTGATTAAAATACTGCAATGATTCAAATGTTTTTATTATAAAATCATTTTTACCAAAAATTATGTCAGTTTTAATAGATAAGTTTTTGTAATAAACATCAAGATTATTTAATGAATCATTTGAGCTAATATTTTTTATTAAAGTCATATAGTCGATTAATTTATGAGAAGGGATTCTAGATTTTAATTTTTTAAATCATGATAATAAATGGGTATTAGTTCCAAATTGTTTATTACTATCATTAAATGTTTTTATTTCATCTAATCTTCTTGTAATACCATCTAGGTCAAAATTTTTAATATTTCTTTCACTTGATATATTTAATGGATCTTCTAAGATGATATGTCTAATATTAAGTTGAGTTTTATATTGAGATGCTAAATAAGCTGCAATTGATCCACCCATGGAATGGCCATAAATTACTAAATTATTATTTATTTGATTATCAATGATATATTTTTTTATGAATTCTCCATACCCTTCAATAGATAATTCAATATCATTAAATTCTTGATCTGCATGACCAGGTAAATTGATTGCATAAAAATTATAGTTTTTTTCAAAACAGACTTGTTTAAGTATTGGGTTATTATCTTTGTTGGAACTTAATCCATGGATATAAAATAAATTTTTTGTAGACATATATCATATTATAAAATATAAACTACTATTAATTATTGAATTATTTTGAATGCTATCTTTTTTACCAAGACTATATAATTAATGTGTTTAGACATAAAAAATTCCCTAATTTAGACTTTTAGAGGATTTCAGCCTACTTCAAAAGAATGGGCTTTTGAAATGGTCATTATTGAGATATTATTTATAATGAATAAACAATTTTATTTGAAGATAGACTATAATATTAGTGCAAATGGCTAATATGTAGAGCACTTTTATATATTAATCCTTAAATTGTGTTTCTCCAAAAATTATTTGAAATCCCCTTTTTCATTTGAAAGGAATTATCTATTTATTCATTTACTTTTTATCTTGACTAATATCCCAACCGTGTTTGATTGCTTCTCTTTCAATAACACTTAATCTTTTTTTAATATCAGAAATATCTTTTTTTATTGGTTTTAAATCCCTATCAAGCATTGGTTGAACTGTAGCTACAATTATCTCTGCAATTTTGTTTTCGTCTAATTTCACTTTGCTATCCTTAGTATTATTTGGTTTTAAACCATTACTAATCATTATAAATAAATTATCTTGATTGTCAAATGCTTGATCAACATAATTATGTGCTTGATCTCTTTGATTGGATTCATTAGTTTTAAAGTTAATCATTAAGTGATGTTTGAATTTATTTCATATTTTATTAAAGAATGATTTATTAGAACTAGTGTTTTTCATTTAAAATTCCTTTCATTTTTAAATTCATATAATAAATAGCTATTTTTGAAAGAAATTTTGCATTTATTTTTCTTTATTGTTTATCTTGACTAAGATCTCAACTGTGTTTGATAACTCTCCTTTTAATAATATTATTTAATATTAATATTCTATATAATGTATCATAATAATAATCTTGAATATTACTTATGTAATAATATTCTGTTAAAGTAAAATGGATTAAAACTTCTTAGTCTAATTTGTTTGTTGCTTTTAATTTTTCAAAAAATATTTTATAGTCTTATTCAATTATTTTATGTTGATGCTAATATTGAGCCCTCAGTTCTACTAATGGTAATTCCCCATCACTCAGCTACAAATAAAGTAAGAAGCTAAAATGATAAGAAATAATATTATAAGCAATAAAAACTATTTTTATGTTCAATAAAAATTAGGCAGGTTTCTTTATCAAAAGAATTATTGAATTGTTTGATTAACCCTTAATTTGAGATCTTCTACATCAAAATACTTACTTAATAAATTTAAACTTTTAAGTTTAAAATTACTTACAGATATTTTGTTTAACTAAAAAACAAGACAAATCATCTATGCTTATATATTTTATGGAGAATTTGCAATTTTTCTATAAATGCTTAATTCCACTAATTTTTACTAATCATTGAATATATTTAATTAATTCTTATCTAAATGTGAAAGATATGTATTAAAAAAATTTTTAGTCTCCTTTGGCATATTTTTTAAATCAAGATAATTATTTTTCAAGACCTCATTATTTTTTAAAATTACATCACCTTTTTCATTGAAAAATATTTTATTATTATCAAATAATATGTGTGTATTAGAATCAATTCTTAAACAATTATATGGATTGATAGCTTCAACAAGATTTTCATAGTTTATGTTATTAACTGCTTTTGATACTGGAAAAATATGAGCATTTTGAACAGTTTTTAAATTATATTTTTCAGTTGTTGAATGTAAAGGAATAGCACCTTTTTTAATGTATAATTTTACATTTGATCCATGAAATGTGTGTAATTTTTTTCTTAATTTTTCCTTATCAGAAATATATGCATCATAATCATCGATTGTTTTATTTATAATTGCTTCAATAAATAATTCCTGATTTTCTTTTAGTTTAAATTTTATCTCATTACAAATATCAACAAATTTATCTTCATGTTCATAATTATAATATTCCCCTAGTTCATTATTTTGATATAAAAATTCATCATTATATTTATAAAATGTATTTTCAAAATCTTTAATAATTTTAGAATTAATTAGCATTGATAGTGAATAAACAGGGATATTATCAGGATAGTTTTTTGTTCTATCTTCTTTATCTGAATAATAATTTTTAAAAACATTGGCAAAATTACAATCAAAATATTCATTATCAATACATCTAATAGGACTTGCATAATTATTTGTTTCTGCTCCAGTGATATTTGAACCACTTAAATAAGAAAACATTTTTCTTACAGTTGTATAATTTTGCTTTAAATAATTATTAATTTCATTAATCTGGTTATTAGTTAATTCTTGATATCTACTTGTTGTAATAGTACAAGGATCAATTTTAGCATATCTATCTAAAAAAATATTTCTAAAGTTTTTAACATCCTTTTGCTTGTAATATGCTGTTGGTTTTATCATATCTTTATCTGTTAATCTAAAATTTGATCTAATAATTTCTATGTATTCATCTATAACTTTTTGTTTTTCTAGATCAAAAACATAATATGCATTAGCCTTCATAACCATTTTTCTATTTATTTTTTTTATATATGATTTTGAACCAAATGGTATTTTAATTTTTATATATTTTTCCATTTTTAAAACTCCAGTGTGCTAAATATAGCTTCTAAAACAGGCACACTTATTGAATTACCACATAAAAAAATTATTTTCCGATCATTAATAAGATTTGTTTTTTTAACTAACTCATATGCTTTATCATTAAAACCCATATATCTAAAACATTCTATTGGCAACATTTCTCTTATCTTATTATTTGCATAAAATAATTTAATTCTACTTAATGCTCCACTAGCCGTTAAAGTTGGACCAGAATAATTAATATCATATACATAATTTTCACTTTCAAAGTTTGTATAATTTTCTAATTTAAATTTATTTATATTGTTAGAATTTATTTTAGTTTTTGAAAGTTTGTATTTACATAATTTATTGTTAAATTTATTATTTTTTTCTAATATTGTTTTAAGTGGTTCTCTTGAGTGTTCAGAACTTAATTCTTTAAATTCAAAATTAGTTTTATTTTTGTGTGTTTTTAAAATACTTAATAAAAATACTCTTTCTCTATTTTGGCATGAACCAAAATGTGCAGAATTTAATATATAAACCTTTGATATATAGCCAATTTTATTTAGTTGTTTTTGCCATAGTATAAAATTCTTATGATGATTTTTATTTACTATTGATTTAACATTTTCCATTAGCAAATATTTAGGTAAATTTTTTTTATTATTTTTTAATTCATTTAACAATCGTTCAACTTCTCATAGTAAACCACTTCTTGTTTTTGAATCCTTATCAAATCCTTTTTGTTTACCTTGATTTGATATATCTTGACAAGGGAAAGAATAAGTAAAAATATCTATATCTTCTGGTAGATCTTTATAATTTACATTTTTAATATCAAACAGATTATTAGCGATATTTTTTGATTGATTTAATCAATATCCAATTAAAGATTTATTTGAAATTTTTCTTAATGTTTCTTTTGAAATCGGTTTTTTGGAATCATTACTTAAATTTACTTTATGTTCAAAATTTTCACATTTAATTTTATTTTGTTTATAGTGTATTGCTTGATATGCAATTATTGCAGGAATAAATCATTCAATAATTCCTACTGGTTTAATATTTCAATTCTTTTTTATCGATATATTTTTTAGTGCTTGATATTGGGCGCCAATTCCAGCAAACGCCTCAAATAATCGTATTGTTTTAGAATTAATGTTTATT
>CASESV010000033.1 GCA_949290735.1 uncultured Mycoplasmataceae bacterium | reverse complement strand
ATTTATATTAATATAAATATAAATATTAAATAACTTCGTTTTATTAAATATTTTTTGGTAAAATAATTATGGATATAGGAGCATTTATGAATTCAACTGTATCTACAAAAACCCCAATAATTATGTATGTGTTCCATGGGATCGTATTTTGTCTATAAGGACATAAGTTAAGATATATACATAAAGAGGAAACATACAATAATAAAAAAAAAAAAAAGGGGGGGGGGTATAAAATATGAAGAAAAAGAAATTAAAAACGTTAGCAATTACTGCTGGAGCTATTGTTAGTGCTTCAGCTATTACAAGTGCAGCAATTGGAATTGTTAATAGTTCCAAATCTGTTAGTAATATATCAAAGAATGAACAATCTTTACAAACAACAAATTGTAATTCTAAATCATTAAATATTGATACAACAAAGTCAACTAAAGAATTTTATCAGGTCTTTGATAGTCAAAAAATATCTCATTTCGTTGATGATTGATATAGTATAAGAACTGATTCTTCGATGTTTGGTGGTAATTACATTCAAAAAGATGAAGCTGCTAATGAATTAAAAGAATATGCATTAAATAATCCAACTAAGTTTTTCAGCAATCCTAATTTAGTTGATTTAACTAGTGTGAAATTTGATATTGCTCAAATTGAGTCCTTAAGTGACGTTGAAATAAATGCTTCTATAACATATAACCTTAAAACAGGTGAAAGTGAAACTGTAAATGATGCAGTTTACATTAAATTATCAAAATTTGATTATTCAGAATCAAGTAATTTTTATAAATCTGTAAATAAATTATTTAATACAAGAGATGCTAATAATGCAATTTTAAACTATTTAAATCAAGCTAATGATATCCCTCTAATTTTAAAAAAACAAGTTTCTACAAAGAGTATTGATGTTCAAAATAGAGCAATTAATCCTTCATTTGCACAAAATGATAAAACTTTATCATATTCTTTAATAACTAAATCTAGTGATATAGCTCAAAAAGATACTAGCATTGGTCAAGACGGCAGAGTTATTATGTATCCTTTATTAGGTGAATCTACAGGTGTTATAGGTGATAATCAAGATGTATGAAATTTACTTATACTAAAAAAGGTTTGATCAACTAGATATAATATGCCAGAATATGATCGTGCTTTCTTTATTGATTGAAAAGAATATGCAAAAAATCCTGATTCTGGTACAATGCCATTAATTGAAGAAGCTATTACTAAAACTTTAAAAGAAAATGCATTAGCTTTGTGAACAGGATTATATTTAGAAAACCCTTCACCACAAACTATAGAATCTTTTAAGGTGAAATTTGTAGGGATTAAAGATAAATATGAAGATAAATGAGGTTTTGAAGGAGGAGCTGCATCAGGATCAGGATTTGTTAAGTTTCAATTATCTTATATTGGTTGAAAGAATGGACAAGAACAACAACAAACTATTGATTTTTATATTTCAACAAGACCAGATTCATCTATTGAACAAGATGGTGTTGATGGTATTTACTTAAATGAAAAAATAAATAAAGCTCTAAATGATGAACATAAAAGAGAAAAATTTACTAATCCTGAAGAAGTGAATGGACCAGATCAACAAAGGATGAAAAAAGTTATTTATGACACTTTAATGGCAAATTATGTTGAAATCCCTTTAGTTAGATTACCTCAAAACATTGTATCTCAAATTACTCAAGATTGAGTTAAATGAGATGGTGTTAGATATGATGCACAAAGAAAATGAATTCATATTGATTGAGCTGGAATGGATATTTATAATGGTGATGTTGTAGAACCAAATGTAGATGGTATTATTGATTTAAAATTTGGTAATTTTTTAATTACTGAAGATGGTAATGTTCTTTTACCTGATACAACTGTTAAAGTAAAATTATTGGATGCTACCAATGAACAAGCTAATCCAAGTTTTTATGATGTTTTTAAAAATGATAAAGGGTTCTATGAGGATTGAATTAACAAATTAGCACCAAGTAATGCAAATAATGTTCTTGAATCTTATATTAGACAAAATATTGATACATTTTTTAAAAATCCAGCAGGTGATACAGATTTATATGATTTAAATATAGAAATTCCAAGTAGTGGCTCTCCATATCAAGAACTTAATGTTTCTTTTAATTTTTTTGGTAAGGGATATGATGAAAATGGTGATTATTTAGAAAATGCTGAAATTGAATATACATGTGATAATTTTAAAATAAGACTTAAGAAAACACCAACAGCTGGTGATGAAGTGATGCAAGATATTCTTGATGAAATAAATAAAGAATTAAATGCGCAAAAACCAGCTCCAGCTGATGAAGAAAAAATAAAAGATATTATTGCTTCTGTAGTTGATAAAAATAAGGATAAATTACCTAATTCAATGCTTCCAAATAATGGAGCTTCTATTGTAACAGGTGATAATATTAAGATTGATACTCCTCAAGTTGGGGGTGATGGAACTTCTGTAACAGTTCCAAATATTAGTATTGATAAAGATGCTGATGGTGCAGGTGATACATTAATTGGTAATGGTCAATATGTAACAAGTGATCTTGTTTCAACAACATTTAATGGATTAAATCTTGATGCTACAAATCCAAACTCTGATTGATCTAAAGTATTTGGTAATGACAAAGGTTATGCAATTGATTGATATAATGCAAATAATACATTACAAACAAAAGCTGATATTATTGCTCAATATTTAAAAACTAATATTGATAAATATTTTAGTAACACAACTAGTAGTACTAAAAATAGTATTCAAGTAACTATTGATGAATTATCAGCTAAAAATGATGCTTCGACAGTAGCTCATCTAACATATACTGGTAAAAAAGATAATTTAGATAATCAGACATTAACTGCTAATATCGACATTACACTAAAAACTAAAGGTAGTGATAGTAATGGTACAGATATTATTACACCAGAAGATCCAAATAACCCAAACTCAGATTGAATTTTAAAAGGTTATCAAGATTATGTTAATAATTTAAGTCCAAGACCTGATACACAAGAAGAAGTAAAACAATCAATTATTGATTATTTAAACTCTAAAAAGGATATTATTCCAGATTCATTAATTCCAACACAAGGTTTTGATAATTCAAATGTTAATGCTGATATTACAATCAATGATGATGGTTCAATCACAGTTGATAATATTTTTGTTGCTGGAACTGATCCAAAACTAAAAGTTGAAGGGGCGACAATTAAACCAAATGTTGATTCTGCTACAAATACAACTTTCAAACAGTTTAATCTAAATTATCAAGATCCTAACCAAAGACAATTATGAGAAAAAGTTTTTGGTAGTCAAAAAGGATTTGCAATTGATTGATTTAAGATTGATAATGATAATCATACAAGTCAGGCAACAGCAATTAAATCATATCTAAGAAATAACTTTACAGAGTTATTTACAAATCCAGCACCAGGTACATTAGCAAGTATTAATGTTTCAATAGAACCATTAAGTTCTGAAACAGATTTATTTACTACAGCAACAGTTACATATAGTGGTTATAAAAATGGTAATTATTTAACAACTTTAGCTGAAGTTATTAATATCAATCTAAAAGAAACTCCTGATTTAAATGCAGATGGTAGTATTCTTGACAAAATTGAAGAAGCACTAAATAGTGAAAATCCAAAACCTGGTTTAAATGATGAAGATAAAATTAAAGATATTATTGCAGGAGTTATAGAAGATAATAAGAATGATTTACCAAATGCATGACTTCCAGAAGATGCTTGACCAGAAAATGGTGGAACTATCACTAAAGATGATATTATTACTGGTCCATTAGAAGAACTACCTGATGGAACAATCAAAGTTCCAGATATTACAATTGATAGTGATAAATCAGGAACAACAGGTGACACTGTTTTAGGTGATGCTAATATTTATCCAGATGTTGATGCAAGTACAAACACAACATTTAACGGTTTAACAATTGATGCAAATAATAAGCAAGAATGAACAAAAGTATTTGGAAGTGATAAAGGTTTTGCTCTTGATTGAAACAAAGCAACTAATTTAAATACTCAACAAGATTTATTGACTAAATATATTAAAAATAATGCTACAACACTATTTACTGGTATAGTATCAGGTTCAAGTACAATTAGTAGTATTACTACAAGTATTAACAAACCAACAAGCGCTCATCAAACTAGCATTAGTGCATCTGTAAGTTTTATGGGATATACGAATGGTAGATATGAACAAAAAACAAGCACTAATATTACAATTACTCTAAAATCAACTCCATCTAAAGGTGATAATGGAGTAATGGATGATTTACTTGATAAAATAGAACAAGAATTAAACAAACCAGAAAATAGACCAGCTGTAGATGATGCCTTAGAAGGTAATAAAGACCCAATCAAGGATATCATTGCAGGAGTTGTTGAAGACAATAAAGATAATTTACCTGATGCGATGCTACCAGGAGATGGTAATGTTGATGGTGGTGATATTACAGTTGGGGATTTAACTGAAAATGATGATGGTTCAATAACTGTTCCAGATATTTCAATTGACACAGATAATAATGGTCAAGGAGATGTTGAAATTGGTGATGCAACAGTTAGTCCAGATGTTGATGCAAGTACTAACACAACATTTAATGGATTAACTATAAATGCTGTAACTGGTGAAAATTGAAGTAATGTATTTGGAAATGATAAAGGTTTTGCTTTAGATTGATCTAAAGCTACAAATTTAAATACTCAAAGTCAAAATCTTAAAAAATATTTAAGTGATAATTATCAAACATTATTCACTGATGCACCTAAAGGTACAGCAAGTTCAATTCAATTAACTATTGCTAAACCTCAATCAGACAAAACTACTGAATTAACAGTTAACTTTACTTATTCAGGTTATAAAGCTGGTAAATACACACCTAATTTATCAGCTACTGTTAAAATTATTCTAAAACCTACACCAACAGCTGGTGATAATGGAGTAATGGATGATTTACTTGATAAAATAGAACAAGAATTAAACAAACCAGAAAATAGACCAGCTGTAGATGATGCCTTAGAAAACAATAATAAAGGTCCAATCAAAGACATCATTGCAGGAGTTGTTGAAGACAATAAAGATAGTTTACCTGATGCAATGTTACCAGGTGATGGTAATGTTGATGGTGGTGACATTACAGTTGGGGATGTTAATAAAGATCCAAATGATGGTTCAATAACTGTTCCAGATATTTCAATTGACACAGATAATAATGGTCAAGGAGATGTTGAAATTGGTGATGCTATTGTTAAGCCTATTATTAGCGGAGATACAACTTTTAAAGGTTTAACAGTCAATGCAGTAACTGGTGAAAATTGAAATAGTGTTTTTGGGGATGATAAAGGTTTTGCTTTAGATTGATATAAAGCAACTAATCTAGATGACAAAAAACAAGCACTAGAAACATATGTTAAAAATAATATTGATAATTTATTTACAAATAAAGCTGAAGGTACACTTAACTCAATTGAAATTACTATGCCTTCAATGACTAGTTCAGATCAAACTCAATTGTCAGTAAATATTAAATATAAAGGTTGAACTGGAACTGATTTAGTTGAAAAAACAGGTACAATTAATGTTGTTTTAAAATCACTTCCAAGTGATGTTGTACCAATTGATCCAAATAACCCTGATGCTGGATGAACTATTAATGGTTTCCAAGACTATATTGATTCACTTCCAGTTAGACCACAAACTGATCAGGAAATTAAGGATGCAGTTGCTGATTTCATCAATTCAAAAGCTGATGATTTACCAGATTATATTTTAAAAAATCCTATTAGTGGAAATGATATTGATGCTAATATCACTAGAAATCCAGATGATACAATTAGTGTAGACAATATTCAAACAACTACTAGTCCTACAATTAAAGTTGATGATGCTTTAATTAAACCAAATTGATTAACATCAAGTACAACAACAATTTTTAAAGGTTTAACAGTCAATGCAGTAACTGGTGAAAATTGAAGTGATGTCTTTGGTAATGAAAAAGGTTTTGCTGTTGATTGAAGTAGTAATTATGTTGGAACACAAACATCTGCATTGGAATCATACTTAAGATCTAAAGTTAATACAGGTGATCCTAGTTCTGATTTATTTGAATATGCTCCAACTGGAACAAGAGCTAGTATAAAAGTAACTATTAATCCAGTTAGTAATAATGCAACAAGAACTACTGCTAATGTTACATTCTCTGGATATAAGAATGGAACTTATGTTGAAAACCAATTAACTGGTGAAGTTGTTATTATTTTAAAACAAACACCAGACTTTGATGCAGTTGGTGGTATCTTAGATAAAATTGAAGAAGCTCTAAATAACCAAAAGCCAAGACCAGGAATGGGTGATGAAGATCAAATTAAAGACATTATAAAAGACGTTATTAATGATAATTTAAACGATATTCCAAATTCAATGTTACCACCAAGTGGAACTGTTGATAAAGATGACATTATTATTGGTGATTTAACTCAAAATCCAGATGGTTCAGTAAATGTTCCAGATATTAGTATTGATAATAATGCTGATGGTGTGCAAGATAATACTCTTGGTAGTGTTGTAATTAAACCAAATGTTGATACAACTACAAATACTGATTTTAGTAAATTGACAATTAATGCTAACAATAAACAAGAATGATCAAAAGTATTTGGAAGTGACAAAGGTTTTGCAATTGATTGATATAATAGTAGCAATTTAGATACTCAAAGCCAAGCATTAAAATCATACTTAAAGAATAATGTAAAATCTTTATTTTCTAATCCAGCACCAGGTACAGCTGATTCAATTAGTTTTACATTAAAAAAACCAGCATCTAATTCAACAACTAAAATAACAGTTGATATTACTTATTCTGGATATTTAAGTGGTGTTTATTCTCAAAATTTAAAAGGTCAAATTGAAATTATTCTAAAATCTACTCCTTCTGTTGGCGATGAAGTGATGGGAGATTTACTTGACAAAATCAACAATGCCCTAAATAGTGAAAACCCAAAACCAGGAGTTAATGATGAAGAAAAAATTAAAGATATCATTGCCGGGGTAATTGATGAAAACAAGGATATGCTACCAGATTCATTACTACCTGGAAATGGTCAAGATAAAGTAACTAGTGATAATGTATCAATTGACAAACCAGTTTTAAATGATGATGGCTCAATTACAATTCCAAATATTGGTATAGATAAAGATGCTAATGGAAGTAATGATACATTAATTGGTAATGGTACAATATTACCTGATGTTGATGCAAGTACAAACACAACATTTAAAACATTAAATTTAGATGCCAATAATAAAACAGAATGATCAAAAGTATTTAATACAGACAAAGGTTTTGCAATTGATTGATATAAAGCTACAAGTTTATCATATCAACAAGAAAGCATTGTAAGTTACATTAAAAATAACATTGATACATTGTTCACAAATCCAGCTCCAGCAACTAGAGGTTCTATTGAAGTATCAATTAATAAACCTGCAAGCGAAACTACAACAACTACAACAGCAACTGTAACATATTCAGGTTATGTAGCTGGAGTATATACACCGGATTTAACTAGTACAATTAATATTACATTAAAAGCTAATCCTAATTTCAATGAAGAAGGTGGATTAATCGATAAAATTGAAGAAGAATTAAATAAACCAGAAAACAAACCAGCTATTGATGCAGGACTAAGTGGTAATGATGATCCTGTTAAAGATATCATTGCCGGAGTAGTTGAAGATAACAAAGATGATATCCCAGATTCATGATTACCAGATAATGGAAATGGAAACGTGACTCCAGATGATATAGTAGTAGGTCCTATTACACCAAACCCAGATGGTTCTATTAACATTCCAGATATTTCAATTGATACAGATGGTAATGGCCAAGGTGATGTTGATATTGGTGATGCAATTGTTAAGCCAGACGTTGATGCAAGTACTAACACAACATTTAATGGTTTAACAATAAATGCAGTAACTGGTCAGAATTGAAATAGTGTATTTAAAACTGATAAAGGTTTTGCAATTGATTGATATAAAGCAGCTGATTTAAATTCACAAACTCAATTGCTTACTCAATATGTAAAAACAAATGCTAATACTTTATTTAGTGGTATTGTGCCAAATTCAAACACTGTTGAATCTATAAAGATTACTATTAATAAACCAACTTCTTCAACTAATACAAATATTACAGCTAATCTAACTTTCTCAGGACAAAGTAATGGTACTTATGTTGACAATTTAACTGGTACAATTAACATTACACTTAAACCAAATCCTAATTTCAATGAAGATGGTGGATTAATTGATAAGATTGAAGAGGAATTAAATAAACAAGATCCAAAACCAGGTGTTGGTGATGATGAACAAATTAAAGATATCATTGCCGGAGTAGTTGAAGATAACAAAGATGATATCCCAGATTCATGATTGCCAGATAATGGAAATGGAAATGTAACCCCAGATGATATTATTATTGGTCCAATTACACCAAATCCAGATGATGGATCAATAACTGTTCCAGATATTTCAATTGACACAGATGGTAATGGTCAAGGAGATGTTGATATCGGTGATGCAGTTATTACTCCAAATAATGATAAAAAGACAACAGTTATTCAAAGTACTATTTATGCTGGAGAATCTAAATTCTTACAAATCTTTAATAGAGATAAAGGATTTTGATTAGATTGAAATGATTATGCTAAATCTACAAAATTAAGTGAAATGGAAAACTACTTAATGATCCATCTAAATAATAATATTTCTACATATTTTAGAAATCAATACAACACTAAAGTTTCCAATGTAAAAATTGAAATTTTACCAAACAATAATAAAGACAAATATTTAAACCAAAAAGTAACAATTACTTTCTCAGGAAGAGATGAATTTGGTAAAGTATCTACTAATATGACTTCAACTAATATTAACATTTCATTAAGACAAACTCCAAGAAGAGGTGATGGCGGATTCTTAGATGATATTGAATATTATTTATTTAATAAAGTTTCACCAGATTATTTTAATGGTGCAGTAACTCAAGAACAAAAAGTGGAAAAAATTAAGCAAGTGATTGCTGATTTCCTAAATCTAAATAAAAATAATTTACCAGATTTAATGTTGCCAGAAAATAGAAATGATAATTTCTTAGCAGATGATATTGTATTAACTCCAACATTTAAAGAAGATGGTACTGTTGAATTAAAAGATATTACTACAAATACTCAATACCCTATTGATATCGGAGATATTAATGGATGAAAAATTGTTAGTGATAATCAATCATCTGATCAAGATAGAAATCCAACTCGTCAAGATAATATTTCTTCAATTATTCCAATTATTATCTTCTCAACTTTAGGTGGATTAGTTGCTTTATTAGCTATTGTATTAATTATATATATTTCAAAACGTCGTAAAAATGATAGATTAGATGACGGTATGGACGGTATTAGCTGATAATGACTGACTACTATAGCTTATTAAAGAAAATTTATAAAAATGAATCTTTATCAGACAATGATTTAGAGTTGTTTAAAGAAAGAAAACAATATAAACAAAGAGATATTCAACCATCTGATTACATGTATCATGATTACTATTATAAATACATGAAAATGCCAAGAAAAATAACATTACATGATGATTTTATCAATTATGCTGAACTTGGACAAGATTATGGTTCTCCTTGAAAAAGAAAACAAGGAGTTAGAGTAGTTGGGTTACAATATCGTTATGGCCCTGAAATTGATCAACCAATTTTTAATGAAAGCCTTTTAAGAGATCTTCAGCACAAACCAGCAAGTGTAATTTATTCTAAGAAAAATAGATAATTATATATTTAAAAAACCCACTTAATTAGAGTGGGGTTTTTAAATATAATGATATATAGTTTGATTGAGAAAAATACTAAATAATGTAATGTATAGAATTTTATGAGTTAATTTGATTGAGATGTTATTTATTATTAGCACAAGCTTAAGATTTAAATAGACAAAAATATTTATTAGAGAATAAAAAAATTTTACTAATAATATTTCATTTATTGAATTAGATAAAAAAATATAATGTCATTAAGATGTGGTGTTTTATTTATGTTATATTCTATTAATTTATATTCTTTTTTAAAGCAAAAAAATTTAACTTTTTTATCCTATTAAATTTTAATCAAATTAATGTAGATCAATCCCATTTTGACTAGACTGATACTTAATTTTAATTTATGATAAATAATATAAATATTGAATAACAACATTTATTTATATTGTTGGCGCTAATATTAATTCCCCAGTTCTACTAATGGTAATTCCCCACCCCTCACCTACAATTAAGTAGGGAGGTAAAATGAGAAGGAATAATATTAT
>CASESV010000032.1 GCA_949290735.1 uncultured Mycoplasmataceae bacterium | reverse complement strand
TTCTTGCCATAATGTTCTCCTAATACATATATTATTAGGAAGAAATGCTAAATATGTTAATTTTTATAAGTAGGGCTCATTTTCGCTAAGTATTAGCTATATCAATAAATCAAATGTTTAATTATTTAATAATAATAAAGTATCAAGTCCAATTATTAGTCCTGTGAATAGCAATGTATTTGTATAAAAACACAGATGATATGATTTAAATTGTTTTAGTGATCATATTGATTCTTTTTTTCATTTGTATTGTTTGTAGTTGAATAACATAGCATATATTATTATTACAACTCCAATTAAGCATAATAAGATAGCAATTGGTTGTGATTTTTCAATAATCAAAGATTCAATTGATCCAACAACACTAAATACAATAATGGACATTATAATACTTCCGATTAGACTAGTAAGAATATGAATGGTAGTATATTTCTTTCCAACCTCTTTAAATAAAACTGAAATTGTTGCAAGACATGGAATATAAAAAGCAAAGAATGTTAAGTATGAAATAAGAGTAGCATGATATAAATTTATATTTGCTAGAAAATCATGAAACCCATTAATTCCACCATTACCATTATCAAAAAGTATTTCTATATTACTTGCTGCAATCTCTTTAGCTGGAAAAGCTGTAACTATACTTATTGTCAACTGTCAATGTTCACCAATACCTGTTGGATATAATAAAATTTGAAAAGGAATAGTTATATATCTTAAAAAAGATTGTTTTATTTGTGCTGGATCATCAACATCTAGAATAACACTTGATGGACCAGTATAAGTTAATACCCACATTAATAAATTCATTATTCCGACAATTATAATTACCCTTTTAACAAAATCATATGTTTCAAGAATCATCTTTTTAAAAATAACAAAAAAATCAGGTGATCTATATCTTGGTAATTCTGTTATGAAGAGATTATTATTTTTTCTGAACAGAATATTACTAAAAAAATATCCAAAAAATAAACATACTAAAACACTAATGATTGTTATTAGTAAGTTAATACTTCATGTTCATTGTGCACTAACTAATGCTTGTGTAATAAATCCATATACCAAAACCCTTGCACTACAGCTAACAAATGGCATTATTAAACTTACAACAACTTTTTCTTTTATTGAATTACTATTTCTTGCCATTATAATGGATGGAATATTACAACCAACCCCCATTACAATATTCAATATGCTCCTTCCACTTATTCCAGATTTTTTGAATATACCATCAAATACTATACTCATTCTTGATAGTATCCCAACTTGTTCTAATAAGGTGCTAAAAAATATTAAAATGAGCAGTCAAGGTATGAAACTTATTATTGTAAATATTCCACCTAAAATACCATTACTAACAAATTCTGACCATCAATTCTGAGATATTGAATCAGGATTTAAATTTCTAATAGAATCATTAAGAAGTGATTGCAATCCCCCTAAAGCTTCATCGGCAAATTTTGCTTGTATTCATCCACCAGCATACTCATAAAAAGTAATAAACCAAATAAAAGCAATTAGTAATAGAAAAATAGGTATAGAACTTCATTTGTTTAGAAATATTTTATCTAATGCCAAATTAAATTTATTATTCTTGTAATTTTCTAATTTTGTTCTTTCAAAATTAATATGATTTATTTTAAATATTTTTGAAATTAAATGATCACAAAAATCTTGCTTTGATTTTACAATTTCAAAAAGATCACTATCGTTAACATTGTGCTTTTTAATAATTTCTAATATTTGAACAAGACAGTTATTTTCATCTAATCATTTATGAATTAACTTATTTTTTAAAATTACTTGAATTGCAATAAATCTTTTATTAAGTTTTGAATTTGGAATAATTCTAATTATTTCAGAAATTACTGTCTCTATTTTTTTAGAATACAAAAGATTTATTTCTCGTTTTGATGTCAATCCAGTATTTAAAAAAATTAATGATTGTTTAATATTAATATTTTTTTTAGCAGAAATTAAATTTACTGGAACATTAAAACTACTTACTATTGGATGGATATTAAACGATTTTTCATCAACTTCATCAATCATATTGATATTGATACACTTTAAAATACCTGCTTGTGCTAAATCACATGTAAGTAGTAAATCTCTTTTTAATGAAGATGCTGAAACAATGTTAACAACACCATCATAATTTTGATTTAATATTCATCTTAATGTTTCAAACTCATCATCATTATAAGGTGTTAGACTAACAATACCTGGTAAATCAATTACATTAATATTTTTATTATTTCTTAGTTTTGCTTTATAACTTGTTGTTGTTAATCTATCAATATTACCAACGGGAGATACTTTTCATGTTATTTTATTGTAATATGTTGATTTACCAACATTTGGAGGTCCAACTAGCAAATAATTTTTATCTTGTCTCATTTTTTTTCACCATTTCAACATCTACATATTTTAAATCTTCTAGACGAAAACCATATAAAATCTGATTAACCTCTATACCAATTATTTGTTTTAAATTTCCTAGTTTTTTTAAATATACTATTTGATTTTTAAAAATACCCAAACTTTCAAATTTTTTATTTGAAGTTTCGTCTATAAAATTTAATGATTTAATTTTTACTCAATTATTCAATAAATCACTTGTTATTCTCATAATCAAAATAATAGTTTATTATTTAATTTATTTATTATTAATATTATAATTATAATAATATAATGGTAAACAAAAAAATAATCAAAAAATTTTTTTCACTTTCAATAGCAATATCATTTCTTTCATTTATTGCTATTTTTTTTACTTTGCATTCTTGCCAAAATACACAAAGTACTAATATTGAATCTACAAATCTTGAATTGAAAAATAGAAATACATTAGTTAATACAACTCCAAATTACAATGCAATTAATAATGATAATATAATTGATCCTGTATACCAATCAAAATATGCATCAGATATTACAACTAATGATATTAATGATATTTTGAATCCGCTTAAAATGATTAGTTGATATAATAATTTACCATCAGATTATGCTATAGTTAATCCATTACCTGTCATTGTAAATTATCAATCAAATGATAAATATGGAACACTTGAAGTAACTTTTAAATTAAGATATGCTATTGTAAATGGAAATAATGATTTAAATGAAAATGGTTTTGATCAAACATTAGTAAAAATTAAATTTCAAGGATTTAGCAAAAGATTAGCAACAACCTTTACATATAAAACACCTGATGAGTCATTGAACGCGACTAATATTGTTGATTTTTTTTCTGGATCTCTTAACACTGATCTTTTAGAATCAAAAGCAAATGTTTTTTTAACACTTGAAAATAAAACAAGATATACAGCAATAAAAAATATTATTGTGAAAAGAAATTCAATCCAAGAAACAGTTATTGAATTTATATATAATAATGTTTGTGTTGAACAAAATGATAATATGTTTATTCTTCAAAATTATCCAATTCAATTAAAAATAATTGGGTTTAAACCAAATTGAACAAATTTGAAAATGTCAATTATTAAATCAAATGAAGATGGATGGACATACACAACTATAATTAATAATGCAAACGATTATGTGACTGCTAATAATGACACAATGAGAATTATCTTTTTTTCAATGATTGGAATTTTATGTATTTTATTTCTTGTTATTATAATTACTATTTTAAAAATTAATTCAAATAAAAGAAAAATTAGCGTGTCTCTATAAAAAAAGTTTTAATTAAATTTTTGCAATATTTTTCTATAAATTTTCTAACATAAAAAAATCCACAAGAAAATTCTTGTGGATTTACATTGCTTTTAAATGGTTGCGGGAGATGGATTTGAACCACCGACCTTCAGATTATGAGCCTGACGAGCTAACCAAACTGCTCTATCCCGCGATAATGGCGGATGGTGAGGGATTCGAACCCCCGCGTGAGTTGCCCCACCTTTCGGTTTTCAAGACCGATCCCTTCAGCCGGACTTGGGTAACCATCCACAAACTAAAATTATTTTACCACATTAACTAATTTTTAATCTATTTATTAAAAACAAGATCAAGGTTTTTCACCTGACCTTGTTAAAAGTTAATATGGTGCTTGTAGCAGGACTCGAACCTGCAACCTACCGATTATGAGTCGGGGGCTCTAACCAATTGAGCTATACAAGCAATGGTGGCTGGACAGAGATTCGAACTCTGGACCTACCGGGTATGAACCGATCGCTCTAACCAACTGAGCTATCCAGCCACAATGGTCGGGAAGACAGGATTCGAACCTGCGACCCCCTGGTCCCAAACCAGGTGCACTACCAAGCTGTGCTACTTCCCGACATGGCGCACCCTAGAGGAGTCGAACCCCTAGCCTTCTGGTCCGTAGCCAGACGCTCTATCCAATTGAGCTAAGGATGCATTGGAGGTGCCAGTCAGATTCGAACTGACGATAGCAGAGTTGCAGTCTACGGCCTTACCACTTGGCGATGGCACCACTAAATAACTTCTATATTATATAACAATAATTTAAAAAAAAAGAAATAATAGTGATTCTTCATTATAAAAGATATAAGGGCATTTAATTATTCATTTATTATTTTTTTAAAGATAATTTTATAAAAATTATAATTTTTGCTATAATTTCTTTTGGTTTATGTATTCTAATAATGTTGATATAATAGAAATAAAGAATTTAAGCTATAAATATAAAAAAGAACAAGTTGTTCTTAAGAATATTAACATAAATATTAAAAAAGGTTCATTTCATGGTTTGATTGGTGCTAATGGTGCTGGTAAATCAACATTGATTAAATTATTAGTTAAATCATTAAACATTCAAACAGGTGAAATTAATATAAAATCTATAGAAAAGGATATTAATACGAATTCTATTGTTATTTCGTTTTTTCCAGATGAAGCTATTTTCCCATCATCAATGTCAGTTTATGATTATTTAAGAAATGAAGTATGTATTTTTAAAAATATTTCTCCTAAATATTTAAAAGAAAAATTACTTACAATATTAAAAGATTTTGGAATTGAAGATGTTATTAATAAATCTCCGAACAATCTTTCCTCAGGTCAGAAAAAGAAAATTGAATTAATAAGAATTATGTTAGAAGAACCAGAAATTGTTATTTTAGATGAACCAACAAATTTTTTAGATGTTCAAACAAGAATGTTTATGCTTGAATTTTTAAAGTGATTAAATGAAAAGGGAACTACTATTATTATTTCAAGTCATATTTTACATGAAATGAAAGATTATATTGATTCAGTAACAATATTGGATAATGGAGAAATTAAATATACTGGACTAACAAATAGTATTGATATTATTGATTATTATAATTCAATAAATATGGAAAAAACAAAGGTTTTTAAAGATGAGAAAGTATATTAATTTATCAAAATATTATTGCTTTCAATTATCTAAATCATATACATCATATGTTTTTCTTATTAGTTTTTTACTTATACCTATCTTAGTTATTTTATTATCTTATTTTCTAAATACAAACATTTTATATTATTCATCATTTATAATTGCTATTGTATTTCAAATTTATCTTTTTATAAGTGCAATGTTCTTAGCAATAAAATTATTTAATGAAAATAAATATAATTTATCAGATATTAAATTATTAGGTAAAAATTATAAAAGAATTGATTTATACTTAATTAAATATATTTTGATAACATCATTTTTATTAATTGGTAATATTTTAATGATGATCTCATCATTGATTGTATTATTTTCATTATCATGTGATTCACAAACTATGAATGCTATTGTTGTATCAAATTTCTTTGGTTTAATTATAAATATATTTTTTATTGTTCCATTATTAATTATTACTAGTTCTTGTATAAAACGTATATGATCACCAGTTTTATCAATTTTAATTTTATTATTTTTTCCTTGTTCATCCATTATTTCTAATTTATTTCTAACAAATCCGAGCATGAATAATGATTTAACTATCAATGTAAATAATAAGAATTCTAAAGTAACATATAATAAGATTTATAAATTTGATGAAAACAATAATTTAATTGATAGTTGTTATGCGTACAATATTAATTATGGTTTTGAAACAAACAAAAACAATAATCTTGATTTTAGTAATAATATAAATAATATTAGTAATTTGAACGCATTAATACCTGGAAATATTACTCTTTCATTACAACAAGCTATCTATTCATTGATATTTAAGGACACTCAAAATATTGTTCAAGATTACACTAAATATAAAACTTCACTTGTTAAATTAACTATTAATGATGAACAAAACATTTCTTCATTTCTTGAAAAAGGTTCAGTATATGCACTTACAAATATTGGTTCTAAAAATATTTTTGATTTAAAAACAAATGAAATTATTGATTATATTATTAGTGATTTAAATAATTTAAAGTTAAATTCTAAAAATTTAGAAATATTAAATAATAGTATTGAGTTAGAATCAATTTTGTTTTCTTTACAAAAAAATAAAATATGAAATTTTGAAAAGTTTTCTGAAAATCAAAAAAACTTTATATATGATTTGCTAGGCATTGAATATTCATCATTTTTTTATACTTGATATTATTGAAGTATCATTTCTTCAAACATTGGAACATTATTTGGCAAAATTAAAGAACAATTCAATGAAAGTTTCGCAAATTTAGTTAAATATTTATGAACTAATTATGATACTTATTTTAATTTGATTGTTGTAAATAATCCAGATTTAACTATTTTGGTTAATAAACTATTTAATAAATATCCAATTAATTATACATATAATTCTAATCTTAATGCATCACCAAGAGATTTAGAATTTTTTAAAAATTATTTTATCATTATTGAAGATCATAAAGTTAATATTTTATTAAATGATTTAATATATTCATCTATTAGTTTAAATGAATTCAATAGCTTAATAAATAAAAATATTACTTCTCAAAATGAGTGAATAAGTTACTTAACTAATGAAAATATACCAACAACTGGTTTTTTACAAAATATTTATAAAATTATTAGTGATAGAGTTTCTAATGTGATAGATTATAATTTTGAAAATTCAAATTTTAATTTAAATTCTTTTCAAGCAATTTTCTCAATTAGAACTATGCCATTTATATTTTTGTGAGAATTATATTTGACAATGCAGATTATTTGCATTTTTCTTTTATTTTTACTATCATGAATAGTTTATAAAAATGTGAGGTTGAATTAATATGAAAATTAAAAAACATTTAATGAAAATTATAATTATTTTATTATCTAGTGTTTTAGCCATATCATCTGTTTCTGCAATCACTGTGAATTTGATAAAAAAGAATGATACTAAAGAAAAACAAATTAAAGGATCAAAATTTATTTTTGATGGAATTGAATTTAATTCAATGAATGAAGCTCTAGAATATGCAAAAAACTTAATTAAATATGAGAAAATAGACAATTCATCTAAAAAATTATGATCGATTTCATTTAAAAATAATTCTTATTTGTTTAATAATCCTACAGAATTAAATGCTTTTTTAAATTCACAAATAAAAATTTTACCTACTGTAACTGATGTTAAAAATCATAAATTAAATCCTTCTGATAATTCTTTATATAATTCAAATCTTTATTATTACAACATCGATACAAGTAATAATAGAATTATTGAACCAGAATTAATGTGCATTTATGAGTCTTCAAGTGATACTTACAAGTATGCATCATTTAATGATGATAATAGTAATGAAATAGTTAAACAGCAAGCTAAGGATTCGTTCCTTGAAATTCATAGATCATATTACTTTAATGGTATTTATTTTAAAAGTAAACAAGATTTAGAAATATATCTAAAAAAACATTACATTAAAGAAGCAATTGGTAACATTGATGACACAACATATTATAAAAAAATAATTTCGCCCAAGAATATTGAGATAAAATCGAATCCAATAAATTTTGAGTCATTAATAAATTCGAACATTAATGATGATGAATATCAAAAAATAAATCTTGAAATTGGCAATTTCTTAAAAACTAATTCATATGAATATATTAAAATAGGAAATAAAGATCCTCATTTTATAAAAATTATTGATAATTCATTGAATTATGAAGATGTTCAGGATGTAAAAATTGAAGAATTACCTATAATTCAACTTAAATCAAATAAAAATAAAAGCCTTTTTATAGTTGATGCTAGTTATGATGAACAATATAATTTTATAGGTCCTTATTTTTTAGAAACTGATGGTTTAATAGAAAATATTACAAATAAAAGTTTATGAAAAGTTAGTAATGATAATCCAGAAGAAATTATTCAATCTGAAGCAATTAGTATGTTTTCTTCATTTTTAGATTTATTTTTATTACCACCAGGTATGAATTGAACAACAAGAAATTATGGTTTATCATACAACAATGGATATTATTTAAAAGATGAGAATGTGTTATTTAATATAGTTAATTATGATGATACTGGAAAATTAAAAGATCTTGAGTATAAAATGTATTTAGAATTAATGAAAGTAAAATATGATGATTCAAATACAATTTATGATAAATTTATAAAAACCATTAGAACATTAGTTAATACTAAAAATTTTAATTCATTTTATGCTATACCTATTTTGTATGCTTTTTTAATAGAATCTATTGTAAATTGTTATGCTCCTTTAGAAACTTATATAGCAGTAAAAGATTATTTTATAGAAATATGTAATTTATATGATTCTATTTTATATAAATTGTTTGGTAAAGATATATTAACTAAATATGATGCTTTGTATTCTGAAAATGAATTAATGGAACAAGAAATTTTTAGCTTTTCTAAATTTTTTGGAATTAATGAATTTGGTTTTGATTTTAATTCATTAAGTACATTATTATCAGGTAATAAGTTTATTAGAGATTATAAACAACTATTTGTTGCTTCTTATGTTTTTTTACAAGCAATTTTAAATAGTCAAAATAACTTTAAATTAAATTATGATGTTAGAAGTGATAATACTATTTTACAAATAGTAGCTGAAGGAATTAATGAAGATCAAAATAATGTTAATAAAATTAAAGAAAAATTTAATTGAAACATAAATGGCACATCCGTATATGATAAATTAGAGCATATATATAATTCAGTCAATAAAATGTCAGAAATTATTGAAAATGAAATAAAAGATAATGTTTTAAATATGAAAATGGAATTTAGTGATAAATCTTTTGATGAAATTAAAACATTATTAGATAAATACGAAGTTGATCATGCATCAATGGAATTTGAACAATTATTTAATAATTTACAAAACATTTTAAACCCAACAAAAATATATAGAAATGATAATTATAATGATTTATCTAAAAAGATAATTATTAGTAATTTTAAAACTAAATTTACAACAAAATACAAAAGCTCATTAAAATTGTGTTATGAAATGAAATCTTCACTTGATAATAATCAATTTTATGATTCATTTAAGAGTTTAAATAATTTATCATTGAGTGATAAAAATCTTTTAATTAATGAATTAAAGGAGCAATTTAAATATGAGATTGAAATCCAAGAAGAATTTGAAACTAGCTACGAATTTTTAACTCAAACAAAAACTATACATGAAATGGTACAACAAGATGATTCAATTAAAAATAAAATAGCAAATATTGAATCAAATTTAAATAAAATGATTTCAGCATTAAAAACTGGTATAAGTATTGCAACATCAATTAATCAAATTATATTAGATGCAAACAATGATTTTTATCCTGAAGATGTAAAAGCTGAATTAATTGCTAAAACAGTTTTAAATATGTTATCTACTATTTGTGATTTTACTGGTAACTTAGTTCCATCACCATTTGGAACTATAATAAAATCAATTGGAGCAGTTTTTTCATTTGTTAGTGGAATTTTAGGTGAAGCTAAACAACAAATATATGAATTTATTATACGTGGTAATGACGGATCAGAGACTAAATATTATTGAGATGGTGGTCTTGTAATGAGTAGATTATTTGGTCTTGTTAGTGAAACAAAACGAGATATTAATGATTTAAAAATTTTATCACCAATTAAAATTACAAATCCTAGAATAACAGATGTTGTTTATTTTGATAGAAAAAAGTACAATGAAATTGATGCTTCAACATCTATTAAAAAAGATGCAATAATTAAAATATTTAATGATGGTATCAAAGGATATAACTTTTCTAAAGTGTATTCATTAAATGGAAATTTAAATAATGAATATGAGCAATCAAATGATCTACTGTCATTTGAAAAAATTTATGATAGTGATTTATCTAATAAAAATACACTTAGCCAATATGTTATTACTCAAGTTGTTGATAGTATTAAAACAGGTAAAAATTTTCAATTTGTTAGTGAGATTAATGGTGAATTGTTTTTTAATGGATATAAATTTAATTCATTAGAAGAGTTTGAAGCAACATTAGAATCTAGAATATTAAACGAAATTAAAGCTACTTATGTTTGTCAAATGCCTTTACTTGATGAAAATAATGTTCCTTTAGATACTAGACATCAGCAAACATTTAGATTACCTTATCCATATTTTGAGCCATCAAATAATGATGAGAATCAAATTATATGATCAAATCCAAATGAAATAAATGAAAGAGAAAGAAGATATATTATTTCTAATGGAAATCAAAAAGAAGGGTCTAATTATCTTTCAGAACAAAAAATAATTAATAATATAAAGCTAATACTTAGCGAAAATGAGCCCTACTTATAAAAATTAACATATTTAGCATTTCTTCCTAATAATATATGTATTAGGAGAACATTATGGCAAGAA
>CASESV010000031.1 GCA_949290735.1 uncultured Mycoplasmataceae bacterium | reverse complement strand
AGGATTATCGATAGCAAGATATAAAACTGCTTTAGGATCATTTGACGGAACTATAGCCATAAATGACATTATGTAGTTTCCAACCATATACTGTCCATCTTTTACTTTTTGAGCGGTTCCTGTTTTTCCTCCAATACGATATCCTTCGATATAAGCACTCTTTCCGCCACCTTTAGCTACCACACTTTCTAAAGCTTTTTTCATAATATTTGATGTTTTTTTACTGATTACATTCCTTATTTTTTTCTTTTTATATTGTTTTATAATGGTACCCGTTTCGTTTTCAGATATATTTTTTACAATGTATGGGGTATATAGCGTCCCTCCATTAACAACAGCAGATACTGCTCTAACTTGTTGAATGGGAGTTACACTTACACCTTGTCCAAAGGCCGTAGTTGCGAGTTCTACATTTCCAACTTGATTAAGGTTAAAAATAATTCCTTCACCTTCACCATTTAAGTCAACACCTGTTTTTTCTCCAAAACCAAATTTATCAATATACTCAAATAGTTTTTCTTTGCCCAGTAATTGTCCCATTTTAACAAATCCAGGGTTCCTTGGTGTCTAGCAAGAGATACTTTTGTCTTAAAAAATTATTGTCAAAAGACAATCTCAAGCTATAATCTCTATTTGTAATTTTTGTTTTTGTTTTTTCATCTTTATTATTCATGTTTGAATTATTATTATCTTTTTTGTTATAATCGAGTTCCATTTCTTGATCTGGTGTTTTAAAGTTAAATATCATTTGTAATTTCAAATGCTTGCGGTCGTTATTTATTTTGCTAACAAAAACTTTATCAATGAACAAATCAAAGTATTTACCAATATTTTCTTTTATATTTAATTTTGGAGTTAATAGTTCTCTTATATTATTAGCAATTTCTTCATAATATGATGGGGTTTCTCTATTTGTTTCACGTTCAATTAAATCTCTTTTTAATGTTGAAATTGTTTCTAATATCTTCTTGTTTTTTTCCATAAATTCTTCATCTGAAATCATTTTTCTTAATGACATATCTAATAATCTTTCTTTATAAGTTTCTTGCTCTTTTAATTTTTCTTTTAAAGTTTCTATATTATCATTATCATTGGTTTCTTTAATTAAATGTATATAATCTGTTATTATTGTATTTAATAATTTTTCTTTATTATCTATAAATTTTTCTAATACCTCTGTAAATATTTCATCAAGATGCTTTTCAAATAATCTAGGAGTAGCACAACCCTTGATGCCGTGCCTTAAATATTCATTACATTGCCAAACTGGATTATCTTTTCTTTTACCGCTTGCACTCCTAATAAAAGTTGTATTATGCTCCATGCAAAATATTTTTGATGTATATTTTCTATTTTCTAAATAAAATTCCTTATTCAATACATTTGCATTCCAATTACCATTTCTCTTTTTATATATTTCATTACATTTATTCCATAATTCTTCTGATACAATTGGTGGAATATTTCCTTTTTTATCTTTTTCAACTATCCATTCGCTTTCTGGTTTTGCAACTTTTTTATGAGTTTTATAATCTTGAACTTCGGTTAAATTTGCTGTATAAAAACCTTTGTACCTAGGATTCTTTAACATTTTCTTTAATGTTACATCACTAAATATCTTCCCCTTTCTAGTATAATAACCATTTTGGGCTAATTTCTCGCCAATTTTTTGAAACCCATATTCTCCTGTTGAATATAAATCGTATAACATTTGAACTGCCTTTGCTTCACTTTCAATTATAGTTAATTTTCCATCTTTTTTGCTATAACCATAAAGCCCACCACCACCAACTTTCCTATCTTTAATGCTTCTTCTAACTCCAAATTTTACTCTTTCAGATAATTTTCTAACCTCATCTTGAGCCATTGATGCCATAAGAGTTAATCTAAATTCACTATCTGGGTAAATAGTGTTTATATTATCAGATATAAAAAACACTATAACACCATACTGTAATAATAATTGTGTATATTTTATGCTATCAATTGTATTACGAGCAAACCTGGATACCTCTTTTGTTAAAATCAAGTCAATTTTTCCTAATCTCGCATCTTCAATCATTCTTAAAAATTCTTCTCTTTTATATACCTGTGTACCAGAGATTCCTTCATCACTATAACTGGCAACATGAGTCCAGCTTTTAACATTGTCAATCATATCATTAAAATAATTAACTTGATTTTCTAATGAGTTTATTTGATCATCTTTATCTGTAGAAACCCTACCATAATCAGCAACTTTTAAATTCATGTCATATATTGTTCTACCAAATATTAATTCTTGTCTTGCTTTGATTATATCCATTTGGCTCTCCTTTCTTATATTTTTACGATTTTTCTTCTAAAATAATCTTGTCCATTTTTTTTATTAATTGTTTTTGCATTTTACTATATATAGGATAAGATATTACTTTTTCTTCTAAAAGTTCCTTATTAAATGACATTCTTAATTTTAAAATGAGGTACTCTTTAGGTAATTCTTTCGAATCTGTAAAAAATTGTAATTCTTCAATCGTATTTGTATTCAAAATCATTCCCTCCTCACATTAAGATTATTAAGTTCTAAACAAAAAAGAACTCAAATACTGAGTTCTTACAAAATTTGCTAGATATTATAAAGTATCCATTGATTGGCTTTGTGGCAAAACAAAAGATTCGAACATTAAATAATCGAATCTTTTATATTAACTGATTATCATTGCTAACGTTTTAATTTTAAAACTTTACTTTGATTCAAAGCCTTTAAATCTTGAGGTATAAATATGCCATCTTGCATTATTAATTCATTATCAAAAAATACTTGTCCTCCACCATTTTCTTTTTTATGTATTTGTACCATATCCCAATGTATACCAGAACTATTACCATTATCGCTAGTTGGATGACTTGCTCCTAAGGCTAAATGTATAGACCCTAACATTTTTTCATCATAAATAATATTTTTAACAATTCTAGTTATTTTAGGGTTAGTTCCAAATGCAAATTCGCCAACATATCTTGCTCCTGGATCGGTATCTAATATCCTATTTAAATCACTTGTAGCACTGCCTGATTCAGCATTTACAACTTTACCATGCTCAAAATCTAATCTAATGTTTGAAAAGGTAATATCTTGATATAATACATCAGTATTATAAGTAATAGTCCCATTTACACTATCAAGTTCTGGAGCTATAAAAACCTCTCCATCTGGCAAATTTATTTTGCCGTTACATATAACAGATTTATATTTTCCAATTTTAAAACTTAAATCTGTGGTTGGTGTAACAACGTGAACATTATTGGCATTATCCATTCTCTGTTTTAATGGAATCATTAATTGTCCCATTTTTTCATAATCGGCTAAAACAGTATCAAAATAAAATTCTTCAAAAGCTTCAGTACTCATTCCAAATTTTTGGGCGAATACTTTTGATGGGTACCTAACTGTAACCCATTTAGTTTTTGGTAATCTAATATCCCAATGAACTGGCTTATAATATAAATTGTGATATAAATTCCATTTTTCTGGAGGTATATCACTTAATTCAAACATATTATCATCATCTTTTATTTCTATGTATACATCCATATTTGACATTAACGTTGATTCGAATTCAGTTTGAATACCAATTTGTCTTTCAGTGATATTATGCAATAGTTTTCTTTGAATATCACTTTCTTTTAGTAATACAAATGGTAAAGCACCTATTTCATAACATTTTTCTACAATATTATTTATTAATGGCGCACAGCTCCTACTTGATTCAATAAGAACACACTCACCTTTTTGAATTTCACAAGAATGATTAACTATTAAACTACCTAATTTATCTAATCTAGGATCTATCATATTTATCTTCTCATACTCTTTGCATCTAAATTATCAAAACTAGCACCCATATTCATGATAAATTCTTCTTCGTTTCGTGGATCTGCACCTACATAATCTTTTGTTACTGGTATATCAGAAACATAATCTGTATATCCATAAGGTCTTTGTATCATAGATGCATGACCTCCACTCAATTTCATTACTGCTGTTGGCAAATCCATAATTTCTCTTAAAGGTGCTATACCAGACATCACAATATTAGTGCCATCAAAATCAATAGAATCATATAAAACACCATAATTAGAAACTAAGCTTAAAATTGCTTTATAATCATCTTTTGGACTATTAATTGTATAAAACATATTAGGTTCTAATAATTTCATACCAGCATCTTTAAAAGCTCTCATTAGTGCTATTGGCACTGCTATATTAAAGTCTGCTGGATCTGATCCGACATTATCACATTTTCCATCAACTAGAGAAATTTCAGCATCTGTTACTTCCCATCCATACAAGCCTTGTTGACAATACATTTTAACCAATCTTTCAACTTGTTTTTGATACTTTGGAAATAAATAATCAGTAGAGAATTTCGATTGATATTGCAAACCACTACCTTTAGGTAATGGTTTTACCTCAAAGCCGACTCCAGATACTCTAGTATAATTAGCTTCGCCATATCCTATATTCAAAGGAGTTTCTTTATGAACTATAATCGGATTAGAAAATTTTGCTTGAATTCCAAATCGTTCTGATAAGATATTATCTATTACTTCGGCTTGTAATTTCCCCATTAGTTTAACTACAATTTGACCAGTTTCTTTATTAAACATTGCTTCTAAATCAGGATTTTCATCATTGATTATTTCAAGAGCCCTAATTAAATTTATTTGTTGGGATTTATCATCTACCTCTATAGTAGTTTGAAATAAAGGATTAATAAAGGAAACTTTTTTAAAATCAACTGGCTCTTTTCCAATAAATTCTCCACATTTTGCACTCAAGCCAGTTATTATACCAATTTCTCCAGATGATAAATTATTTGCTTTCTTTTTTGTAAATCCATCTATAACACTTAATGTTCTTACTCTTTCCGCCTTACCATCTTTAGTTGGAATTTCTTCTCTATTTTCAATTTGCCCAGAAAGCATCTTGACATATAACTCTCTAACCTCATTTTCTCGTTTTACTGTATATACATATCCAGAATAGTCATCTGTTTTCGTAGGAGTAAAAGTAGGCAAATATTTGTCCATTGCATCTATTAAATATTTCATTCCTTCATCTAATAAAGCACTACCTCCATATACACAAAATAATGATCCATTTAATGCCAACTCTTTTATTTTTTCTTCCAAATATTCATTACTCATTTGTTCATTATTAACATATTTGTCCATAATTGAACTATCTAAATCGGCTAAGGTTTCTATAATTTCTTCTGTTGATGGTATTTTATATATTAATCCACCTTTTACACTTTCATCTTGTTCAACTATAATTTTAGGTATAACTCGACTATCAAGTTTAGTTTTAATTTCATCTAACACTCTTTGATAATCTGCACCTAATCTATCCATTTTGTTTATAAATATTAAAGTTGGTACTCCTTTTTCTTTTAACATATTCCATATAACTTGTGTTTGTGGTTCTATACCCTCAACACCAGATATTACTAAAATGGCTCCATCTAAAACATTTATCGCACGTTCTACCTCCGCTGAAAAGTCGACATGCCCCGGAGTATCAATTAATTGAATTATTTTATCTTTTAAAGGTATAGTAACTAAAGATGCTTTTACTGATATTCCTCTGCTTTGCTCTATTTTCATATTATCAGTAGTAGTATTACCATGATCAACTCTACCAGTTTCATTCTTCACATGGGTGTGTACCAGTAACTGTTCGGTTATAGTAGTTTTACCTGCATTTGCATGAGCAAAGATACCGAGTGTCATTATATTATTATTCATTTCAATCATCCCCCCTAGAAAGTAGTTTTATAATTTTATTTTCTAAAACATAATTTCCTTTTTTTAATAAATCATTCAAATTATTTGAGATACAATCATTAACTTTTTTGTTTAATCTATCAATATTTTTTTCTGATAATTCCTCGAGTTTTAAAGAAAAAGCACTATTATCTTTGACTAAATAAAAACTATTGTTTATTAAATCTATCCATAAAGGAAAATAAATTGATTTTGTTTTCAAAAATGTATTAGTAGAAAAATTATCAAAGATATTTGTATGAATTATAAGATTATAACCTGTTTTTCTGTATACTCTTTTTATGATTTCTCTTAACTCTACTATATTTATATTAGAATCAAGATTATTTTCTATGCTTCTGCCATCATCAAGTAGGCAACAAAGATTAACTTTCTTTATACCATACGTTCTTAACATATCAAGAGTTGATACCACCTGATTAATGTTTTGCCTAGTAACTGTCATTTGTACTGTAACATTTTTATTATTACTTTGCAAATAATTAATTGTCTGTAAAGCATTTTTATATGCATGAATATTTCCTCTAATGTCATTATGATAGTTTTCTAATCCATCTATACTCAAGTTATAATCATCAACATAATTACAAATTTTTTTATTAAGTATCATACCATTAGTAAAAATTGATGTTATCATTCCTTTTCGTTTACAATACTCTAGCATTTTTATTAAATTAGAAGAAACTGTACATTCTCCACCTGTTATCATAATCTTTTTAATTCCGAGGTCTTGTAATTTATCTATTGTTATTTTAAATTTTTGAAATATTTTATCAGAATTTTCGTAATAGTTGTTACCAGCATTCATATAGCAATGCTTACAATACAAATTACATTTATGGGTAATAATTATGTTTACATCATTCATTGTTTTTTATCACCTCATTTAAAAATGCAATATAATCAATTATTTGATATGGGCATTGATCAAGATATTCAATTAATAATATTTCATTATACTCAATAAATTTCTTATATTCTCTTTTGTTTTTGCATTTAAACAAAATTTCTTTTAAATTATTATTTTTTAAATTACCAATAATAATTTTTGGATTTTTAATCTCAACACAATAAACATTTCCATTAGAATCGATATAAATATTTCTTGGAATATTATTACCATAAGTTCGATTACTATTTTTATTATTCAAATAAATATTATATGGGAAAGAATAAATTAAGTTTTTATCAATCAATATATTTGAGAAATTAATATATTCATTTTTTGAGTTTTTGCTTATCATATCCAATGAATTATTAACCTTATCTATTTGATGCATATTATAGTCAATTTTTAATAATATATTTTCATAGTTATTAATAATTTCAAGTACTGACATCTCTTCATTGTATTGAAATGTTAATTCATAATAAAAGTCAGAATTATAGTTCATTTTGTTAAAACTTTTAACATTACAACTAATTATAGTATAGAATAAGTAGTTCATCTTTTTTAATTCATCAAAATATCCATCATTATAATTATCGATTTTTATAAATACAATTATTTGATTAAATTCATATTTTATTAATTCATCATAAACATTCAAAATATCTTTTACATCACATACAATGTATATTCTTTGAATGCCAATTTCTTCCATTGATGATAAATTGTTTTGTAAAAAGTTGCCAAATAAACTTTTGCTATATTCAAGTGTTACTGATGCATTTTCTGTTTTTAAATATTTACTCATCATATAACATACAGTTTGGCAAAGCATCTTTTATACTGTGGTATATTCCATAACTTATACCAAAGCACCCTGTGTTACAACCTTTAATTTTACAATCTTTGCACCCTTTCTTTGTTTTTCGTGTAATATTGTTAAATTTGTTTGCATTTTCACAATTCCATATTTGTGATATATCATCAGTTAATATATTACCCATCTTAAATTCTTCATATTTCATCATATCGCATGGGTAAACATCTCCATTAGAATCAACATTTATTCTTGTTTTGGCACAGTTACATTTTAATAGACTAAATTTATAACTGTCCTCATCTGTAAATTTACTATTTTTATACAATTCTTCATAAAATTTAAAACCATCTATTCCCATGCCTAATTTTTCAAATTTTGTATTTGTTTCGTGTTCTTTTATATAAATTAAATCTGTAAGTATTTTCTCATCTATTGTAACTAATTCAGTTTTTTTACCACGTCCCATTGGTAACACCAAAATTGTTCCAAACGAAGTAGCCCCTTTTGAAGAAACATAATTATACATATCAATAATTTCATATTTATTTTGATTTGTTATAACCATTTGTGTTCTAAAATCCCATTTCATCTTATGACATGTTTCTATGGCTGAGGTAGCTCCATCATAACTACCTCGCCCACGTAATCTGTCATTTAATTCTTTGTTTGTTGAATCTAAACTAATTTTAATTCTTATCAAATTTTTATTTAAAGATGATAACTTTTCTAAAAAGTCTTTTGTAATTCCTGTTCCATTAGAAACAATTTCTACAAACACTCCATTTTGATTAAATAGTTTCACACATTCAGATAACTGCTTTACTAAAGTAGGCTCTCCACCTCTTATAGATACATATTTTATACCATTAGATATTAATTTTTTTGCTATTTCAAGGCATTTATCATCATCTATTTTATTCTTATTACCTAATGCTGAAGCACTACAAAATACACAGTGAAGATTGCAATAATTTGTTATATCCCAAGTTGCATATAGAGGGTATGGTAATTTGATTCTTCCATTATTAATATAATGTTCATGTATAAAAACCAAAAAACCATCTGGTTGATAATCAAGTTTATCTTCCTCACACAATTCATTATATTTAATAAATAATTCACTTAATTTATTCAAATAAATCACATCCCTCAAAATATTGTAAGTACTCTTGAATATCATCTTTAGATTTTGAATTAATAATCTTAAATAGATAATCAAGAGCTATCTCATCTAACTTTAATACAACATTGGTTTTACAATTTAGAAAAAATCCGACATTTTCATCTAAATCATCAGTTATATAATAAATTACATTTTTATTTAATTTCATTTAAACTACACTCCCCACATAAAATACAAGAATTCAAATCTCTTTTATATAAACTATTCTTAAAAATTAAAGCTCTTGCTCTACATCCACCATTGCATAACTCTTTCTTTGAACACTTTTCATTACATTTTAAATCACCATATAATTTATTCATATTTTCCCAACATGATAATAAACTAAAATCCTCATGGTTTATATTATCAAAAACAAATTGCTCTGTTATTAGACTTGGACACAAGCAAACATTTCCGTTAGACTTAATATATAAAAATCGTTTACCAACTCCACAGTCTGTGATTTTTAATTCCACATTTAATTCTTTATTGTTATATAAATCGTGAATTATTTGAACACTTTTAAATGTATCTTCATCTAATTGATTTGCTCTACCATTTGGTATAATCGCATCTAACACACATGGTAAATCCAACTTTTTTAGAAACATAATTGTTTCACTAATAGTTTTTTCATTATGGTTTCCTACCATAGTATTTACTGACAATTCTATACTGGTATTTTTTAATTTAGAAATATTATTTAATGTTTTTGATAAAGCACCGTTTACACCTCTAAATTCATCATGGACTTTTTCAATGTGTGAATCTATGCTCGTAATTACTTTTTTTACACAGTATTTATTGAGCAGGTTTATAATATCTTCTTTTTGGATTGTTAAATTAGAAAATATTGTTACTAGCATTCCTGCATCATATAATTTACTTAAAAGCAATTCTAAATCTTTATACAAAAGAGGTTCCCCACCTGTTAAATCAAACTGGTATACATTTAATTCAACAGCTTGTTTTATTAAGTTATCCAAATCATCACTGTTTAAATTATGATAATTTTCAGGCTTAAAATCGCCATAACAATGCTTACATCTTAAATTACATTTATCTGTTAATTCTACAAAAAGTCGTGCAGTATCAAATTTTTGTAGTTTTTTAATATTATGACATCTTTTCTGTTTATTCTTCTTTATTATTGATAGGTCTATTAATTGTTCAATTATATCTTCTATATCCTCATAATATTCTATAAGTTTTTCTAATGTTATTCCTTCATGTTGATAAATGTAATCCAACATATCAAACATATCTTCATTAATAATACTTTTAATATGTTTTTTCCTATCATATGTAAATATAGTGTTCTCAAAAGGATTATTAACAACAACAATATCTTGATTTATATATAGTTGCATAGTTTACCTCCAATTTAATAGTAATTGAAGAAACAGGTATCCCTGTTTCTTCAAGTTAAGCACTACAATGACAAGTTCCAGAAGCACAAGCAAATGAAGAAGATTTTGCTTTAACTACTGTGATTGTTGGCTTAACTTTTTTCGTAGTTTCTTTTTTCATCTGAACTACCTCCCATTAATTTTAGTTTTTTGACAATGAGATCCCTATAAACTCATTATCGCATTATTATTTATTACTGAAATATAATTCAGCTCTTGCATACTTTCCAGTATGTTCAATTTTAAAATTACCATTAGTATAATTAGCAACAGTTTTTGTCCAAAAATTTTCTGCAATTGGAGAAGATGGCACTGTTTTAATAGTCCAATTACCTTTATACATATCAAATATTTTTCCAACAGCAGTTTCTCCAACTTTTTTTTCTTTATAATTATTTAATACAAACATTTCGCTAATTTCATAATTATCATTTTTGTTGTTATCAACAAGAACAAAACCACATATGTCATTCTCACATTTAATGAAATAAGCATAATTATCAGTAAAATACTTATCTAAATCATCATATACATATTCACATTTTGACGAATCAAAAGTAATAGGAAAATACATACTTAGATCATGTAAATATAACTGTAATAATTTTTCTACTTTATTCTTTTCATCTTTTGTTACTTTTTCTAATTTTATATCCATTTTTTCACTCCTTACTATAAATATTTTATCATACAACCACAAAAAAGGGGGACTAAAAATAAGGTCCTCCTCCTCCAAAACGTATTAAATAAAATATAATTTCAATAATTGTGTCATATTCTACCATTATTTTCCAACTGTGTCAACAAATTATAAATATTTGATAGTGTTTCCAAAGTGTGGAGATTTATACAAGAAACCATTATAAAATAAAAAAACGGTTAAAAACCTAAAAAAGCTTTATAATTGAATTAACAAACAAACAATAGAAAGCGAGATTTTAACCGTATGAATATTATATCACTTGTTAATGAAATTACTAATAGTTTTAATGAAAGTTTTAAAAATAATTTAACTGATTAAAACGTTCAACATCTTCTTCTCTTTTATTATCCGTATGTATATTAATTGGATACAAATCTCTTATATTAATATCCATGTCATATTTTTTACAAATTACTCTATTACGTTCTTCATTAACAAAGTTCTTAAATTCTTCTGTGTTAACAACTGGTTTTTTACCTCTAAAATCATTTAATGATAATAACTCCACCTCATAAATATATTCATCATCCCAAAAATCATTATTATATGTATTTTTGAAAGTAAAAGTATCTTTTATTAAAATAGTTGGTTTATATCTACTATACTTTTCCTTTGAAAATTTAGTGGTGTTTTCATTATTGAAAGTATCTCTTGCTGTTCTACTAGGTTACAGGAATTTTGTAAAACTTGTAACATTGTTTGTTCTCCATGTCCGCCTGCTTTCCAACAACGTAAAATAGAGCCATCGACATTGACACTTCCAGAATCGTAGAAATGGTCTTTTTTTAAGTC
>CASESV010000030.1 GCA_949290735.1 uncultured Mycoplasmataceae bacterium | reverse complement strand
ACCCTTATTATTTTCTTCAAATTCCTTCACATCTTTTACAATCATTATATTTCTCCTTATTTATTAATATTATATTATAACCATATTTATATTAATATAGTTTATTTTTTATTCTTTTTTTATTAATTGAGTAAATAATAATAATTGGAGTAATTAAAATAGTAGCAATAACAACTCAAAATCATCATTCTTTATAAAAACTAATTTCATTTCTTTTAATAGTTATTAAAGTAATTGAACCTATTAACTGATCACTAATACCATCGTTGTCTTTATCTATGGAAATGTTTGGAATATTGATATTTCCATCTTCATCAATTGTAGGATATCCAATAATGATGTCATCACCAGTTATATCACCATCATTTGGAATCATTGCATCTGGTAAATTATCTTTATTATCTTCAACAACTCCTGCAATGATATCCTTGATAGGGTCTTTATTACCTTCTAAGGCACCATCTACAGCTGGTTTATTTTCTGGTTTACTTAATTCTTCTTCAATTTTATCCAAAATATCATCAATAATTTGTTTTGCTGACTTTAAAATAATTTTTATAGTACTAGATAGTCCAGGAACATACTTACCAGCTTTATAACCTGAATAAGTAAAGTTAACTGTTAATTCTGTATCTTCATCTGATGTTGGTTTATTAATTTTTAATTCAATAGTTTTAGCTGTACCTTTTGGAGCATCAATAAATAATGTTTTATAATTATCAATTAGATATTGTTTTAATTTTTGGCTTTGAGTATCTAAATTTGGAGCTTTATATCAATCAAGAGCAAATCCTTTGTCTCTTCCAAAAATAGTATTTCAATTTTCACCAGTTACTGCATTTATAGTTAACCCATTAAATGTTGTGTTTGTATTTTCATCAACGTCTGGCTTGACTGTTGCATCACCAATATTAACATCACCTTGACCATTACCATCTGTGTCAATTGAAATATCTGGAACAGTTATAGATCCATCATCATTTTCAACTAAATCGCCAACTGTAATGTCACCACCATCAACACTACCATCACCTGGTAACATTGCATCTGGCAAGTTATTTTTATTATCTTCAACAACTCCTGCAATGATATCCTTGATTGGGTCTTTATTACCATTTAAGGCACCATCTACAACTGGTCTATTTTCTGGTTTGTTTAATTCATGTTCTATTTTATCAAGTAAATCATCCATTACTCCATTATCACCTTTAGATGGAGTTGGTTTTAGAGTGATTGTAATATTAGTGCTTGTTTTTTGTTGATATTGACCATTAGTGTATCCCATAAAATTAATGGTCGCAGTGATGGTTGTTTGGTCAGCACTTATTGGTTTATTTATGCTTGTAGTAATACTACTAACAGTATTTGAGCCTTTCACAATTCCAGTGAATAATGTTGAAGCATTATTTTTGATGTATTGAGTCAATAAATCTTGCTGATTATTTAGGTTTGTTGCTTTATTTCAATCTATAGCAAAACCTTTGTCGCTTTTAAATACTTTTGATCATTCTTCTTTGTTATTAGCATCAATTGTTAATCCATTAAATGTTGTGTTTGTATTTTCATCAACATCTGGTTTAATAGTTGCATCACCTAAAACAGTGTCACCTGTTGTTGATGATTTATCACTATCAATTGTAATATTTGGAACTGAAATTGTTCCATCTGGTAATTGATCTAGAGTCCCTATTATAATATCTTCTTTAGTAATAGTTCCTCCATTTTCTGGTCAAGCATTTTCTGGAATTCATGCATTTGGTAAATCATTTTTATTATTTTCAATGACACCAGCAATGATATCTTTAATTTTTTGATCATCACCTAACTCAGGTTTTGGCTGTTTATTTAAAGCCTCTTGAATCTTATCAAGAATAGTTTGTTTTAAATTATCAATAGATTTTAGAATAATTGTGATACTTTGATTTACATCGCCATATATTCCATTTGTATAACCTTTGAATATAACATTACAGGTAATATTTGTTTGGTAACCATCAATTGGTTTTTCTATGTTGTTAATTACTATTGTTTTTTTTGTTTGGTATACATAATTTTCAAATAATGATGCATAATTTGTAGTTAAATAATTAGTTAATTTATTTTTTTGTTGATCTAAATTATTTTGTTTTGATCAATCAAGAGCAAAACCTTTATCATTTTGAAAAATTTCATTTCATAAAGAACTATTAGCACTAATTGTTGTTAATTTTAATCTTGTATTAATTGATGAATCAACTTCTGATAACTTTAAATTTGCATCACCAATTGTAGCTTCACCATTTCTATCATTATCAACATCTATTGAAATATTTGGAATAGTTACATTTCCAGTAATATTATCATATACTATTTTAGAAATTAATATATTATCTCGATCAAATGTTCCATCATTTGGAATTAAGAGATTCGGTAATTCATCTTTATATTTATCAATAATACTCGATATAATATCTTTTAAAAGTTCGTCATTACCATCAATAGCTTCATCAACCACAGGTCTATTTTCAAGTTTAGATAATTCTTGTTCTATTTCATTAATAATTTTTTTAAAAACTTCATCAGTTGATTTTAGAGTAATTTTAATTGAACTATTTAATTGTACATATTGTCCATTTGAATAACCCTTATAATTAATTGTTGCAGTAGTATTAATTGTATTATTTGAACTTGGAATATTAATAATTGTTTCAATTGTTTTATAAGTTCCCGGATCAGCAGGTCATACAAATAAATTAGAAATATTATTTTTTATATATTGTGTTATTAATGAATTATTTTGATCATAGTTAAGCATATTATATCAATCTCAAGCAAAACCTTTATCATTGTTTGTAAAGACTTTCGATCATAATGATGTTCCAGGTTCTAATGTAAATGTATTGAAAATAGTATTAGTTGTATCATTAAGTCCAGTAGGTTTTATAGTAATATTTTTAAATCTAACTTGTGGATTAGTATTTGTGAAAATATTTTCAACATATACTGAACCATCATCATTTTTGGTAATGGTTAAATCATTTATATTTTCAGCACTAAAAGCATCTACAGGTCTAACATACTTTGGAATTTCATCAATATTAAGATTAATAAAATCAGCAACTGCATTTTTAATATCACTTTGCTCATGAGGTCTTGGGTTTAGATTATTTACATATTCCTCTAAACCTTCAAAATCATATCCTAAGTTTCTAAAACCTAAAATTATTATTGAAACAGTTTTTGTTCCAATAGCTACAGAGCCTTGAGCATATTTTCAATTTTTAATAGTTACATTAGCAATAATTGACCCTGCTTTATCATCAACCTTACAATTATCTAAATCTATATAAAAATCTTTTTCCAATAGTGTATTACTAAAATATAAAGTATTTTTTACTTTTTTAACAACCTCATCATACATATGGTCATATAATATTGACTTACTATTTAAGGCTTCACTTGGAAGTAAATTAGATACATTTAAGTCATTATAATTAGTTAAATTGAAAATATCACCATCGTATAAGTTGGTATTTTTATTTGGGTTAGTAGAAAAACCTGTTAAACGGTATGTATGTCTTGCTGGGAGAGTAGTACCTGATGAATCTGAATTATTTAGTTTAATATAGTACTCAATGTAATTACTTCCAGCTGAACATCCAGTAATCACAACGTTATTAAAAAAGAATTCTTGTTTATTAATAATATTTTCTTCACCATACCCAAAACCGAAAAAAATTGATCAATTCTCAGAAATAAAAGTTCTAAGAAAAAGCTCATTAGCATAATCTTTACTAAATAGAGGTGTATTAAAACCTAGACTTGTTAAATTAAAATTTTGAATTATCGCTGATGTTGAACCAGGAACTTTAAAATATATTGAATATCCTTGATTAATATTGTTAATTCTTGATGATTCATTATGACTATTTATTTCATTATGATTTTTAATAATGTTGCTATTATTTAAAAAAATAAAAGATGTAACACAACTACTAATAATACTAATAGATATTAATAATTTACATACTCATTTTATCTTTTTCATAAACATACTCTATATCTTAATTATAAACTATTAAATTATTGTTATTTATAATATTGGGATAAGATTATTTATTTTTTGTTTTTTTACTATCTTGCTTTTGATTATTATATCCTTCAATAAACTTACACCCAACTTCAAAGTATCCAGTACAAGCTTTGAATGGTTGATTTTTTTTGTTATATCTCTTAATTAATTGTCGATTACATAATGGGCATTTTTCATCCAATAACTCAGGTTTAGGCTTGTTTGTTTCTTTTTCTAATGATTCAGTATAATCACAACCAGTTCCATCATGATTATAATTTGAACATCCTAAAAACTCTTTTTTATCACTTCTTTTTTGTTTATAAATAAGTTGAGCACCACACTTAGGACATGCATGACCTTCAAAAACTTTTGGGGCCACTTTTTCCATATTTTCTTTTGCATTGTTTAAGATTTTTTTGAAGTGATCATAAAATTGTCTAAATCATTCTTTTCAATTTTCATTTCCTTCTGCTATTTTGTCAAGTTCAATTTCCATTTGAGCAGTAAACTTTTTTGAAATTATTTCACTACACACCTTAACTAGATTATCAATTAATAAAACACCTTTTTCTGTAGGTTCTAATTTTTTATTTTTACTAACTGCATAATCTCTCATTTTAACAAGTTTAATCATTGAACCATATGTTGATGGTCTACCAACACCTTCATCTTTTAATGCTTTTACTAATGTACCTTCATTATATAAACTTGGTGGTTCAGTTTGATGTTTTGAAATAATTGGTTTTTGTTTTGCTTGAAGTTTATCACCAATTTTTAGATGCGTTAAATCAATCTCACCATCTTGATGTGATTTTTCTCAATAAGGTAATATATAATAACCTTTAAATAGTAATCTACTATATGTTGTATAAAATTTTTGCTTATTATTTTCAAAACGTATAACAAAACGATTGTATCTTGGAGGATTCATAAAAGAAGCAATAGTATAGTTTCAAATTAAATTATATAATTGCAATAAATCCTTTGCGTCTTTTGCTGATTTTGCATTAATTCTTCCTTCTAGGGACATTGGCGTAATACTGATATCAATTGGTCTAATACCTTCATGCGCTCCTTGAACTAAATTACCAGTGTTAGCTTCTTTTACATTTTTATTAACATATTCTTCTCCAAATTCTTTTTTAATATATTCTCTAAGTTCAGAAATAAATCCTACATTCAATCTATTAGTATCTGTTCTAGGATATGATATTAAAGATGTCATGGTACCATCTATATTGATACCACTATATAATTCATTTGCGATTTGAATAGTTCTTTCAGTAGATCAACCTAATTTGTTGAAAGCAGTAGTTAACAATGAATCAGTAGTAAAAGGAACATATGTTTTTGATTTATATTCACTTGGTTCATCAATTGCATAAATAACAAAATCTCTACCCAGTTTATTTAAAATAGTATTTGCATCTTCTTCTGATTTAAATTTAAATTCAGTATCATTATCTTTAGATTTATCTGATGACGAATTAAATGGTTGGATTTTATCATCATCTATTTTACGTAATCAAATTTTAATATCTTTTTTTGATTTAGAATCTAAGATTGTGTCAATTGTTCATCAATATTTTGGAACAAAAGCTTGTACTTCTTTTCATCTTTCAACAATGAATAAAAGAGCGACAGTTTGCACTCTACCTGCACTTTCCGCTCTTAATTTTGATTTTACAAGTTGACTTAAATCATAACCGACAACTCGATCTAAATACCTTCTCCCAAATTGAGATTCTACAAGATTCATATCAATGTCTCTAGGCTCTTGAATAGCAGATACAATTGCATTTTTAGTAATTTCATTAAATGTTATACGTTTACATTTAGATTTTTCTTTTTTATCTAAAATGTCAAAAATGTGTCATGAAATTGCTTCACCTTCACGATCAGGGTCAGTTGCTAAATAAACAATATCTGCAGCTTTAGCTTGTTTTTTGATTTCATCTACTGTTTGACTTAATTGATCTGCATTTTTTGATTTTGGAACAAGTTCTCAATAAGGCTCTAAAGTTTCTTTATTAAAACCATATCCAGGTTTTTGTTTTAATTCTCTGATATGACCAGTAGATGCAATTACTTTATAATCACTTCCTAAAAATTTTTCTATTGATTTAATTTTTGCACTTGACTCAACAATAACTAATTTCATAAGGCCACCTATTTTTTAAAATTATAATATGCAAAAACAAAATATCAACTATCCTTATATAATAATATATATAATATATTAATTTTTTTATCTTTCGCTCATAAGGACTTATGAAGATAATTTTTTGTTAAATTTTATTATTTGATAACGTTCAATTTCTTGCTTTGAATATTTATTTAAGTCTAACACTTCAAAATTTCTTTTTTCAAATTTAAATAAAGGCCATAAATAATTAAAAGTATCAATTTTGTTTTCTAATACCAAATTATGCTTACATACCCCTAATAGCATTCTTTCGTTTGTTTGTTCAACATCCATGTCAGGTTTTTTAGTTAAGGGACTGACTTCACTTAAATATAATAGTGAATCAGTTTCAAAATTTAATAATGCTAAATCATCGTTTGTTAAATTATTACCAACAATAATTATTTTGTATCCATTTTCAATTATTTTTTTGATTTCAATGATATTTTGTTCTGTTAAAACCTCAATTAAAACAGCATAAACATATTTTTTAGATAATTGATTTTCTTTGAATTGCTCATAATTAAATGGTGATCATAATCCAATTATTGAAGAACTTTTGTCAAGTAACTTGTTATTTCCCTTGTAAAACAAACATAAAGGTGGCATGTATATACTTTTAAAATTATTCGGATAATTATCATCAATTATAGTGATTGTATTTAAATTTAATGATTTTTTTGATATGCTATCTATTTGTTCATTACTAACTGCTTCTCTTGTCTTTATAGCATTATATATTTTTTCTCAATTTCCATCATATTTATGACAAAAATACAATATAACTTTATCCATTTGCTTTGTTTCATTAATCATTTTTAAAACCTCCTTTTTGATTAATTCATTAAAAAACTAGCTATTTTTTGGATAATTTTTCCATTTTTTTACAAAAATTAAAATTTCACAAAAAAATATAATTTTTTGGTTAAAAATAAATATAGATATAAAAAAGGTTTATTATTGTATAATAAAGAAGTCTATTTTTTAATTTTATGCCTGGTATTTGGAGAAAACGTTTAGGCGTTATTAACTGAAAAAAAATAATAATAGGAGTAGCAATTATTGTTATTATTGCTACACCTATTTCATTGTTATGTATTAATTGAACTAATTTATCTGTTTTATATGCTTCAGGTTCTAGTTCAGTTTTTCCATTAATGAAGCTTTTAAGCCAAACTTATCAAAAACATAAAAATAATTTAAAACCAATTGATGTAATGGTTGAATCAACTGGATCTGGAACTGGATTGGAAAAAATATTAGCAAATAAAACAAGTTTTGGAAATTTATCATATTCTCCTGATAAAAATACTGTTCAAACATATGTAAATGAATGATCAACAGCAAGAATAAAAACAATAACACTAGGAATCGATGGAATTGCTTTAGTATACAAAGCAAATGTTGATCTTAATATTAATCAAAACAATATTGATGATATTTATTTAGCCTTTTCTGGAGTAGAATCCAAAACATTTAAGGATTTGGGGGCAAATGGAAAAGATGAAAATTTAAAATTGATACCATTTGCTAGAACTGGTGGTAGAACAAAATCTGGAACAACAGAAGCTTTTGTAAAAAATTCAGGATTTAAATTAGATAAAAATAATGAAAAATTAAATCAAGCTCTTGAAAACATTGATACTGGTGCTTATGGTCCAAATTTAGTTGAAACTTCCAAAGAATCACAAGCTGAATCATGAAATCAAGTTCTTTCATACAATAAAAATGGTTCAATTGTATATTTATCAACTGGATTTGTTCTTCAAAATTATCAAACAATTATTGATAATGGGTATAAAATTGCAAAATATAATGAAAATCCATTAAATAAAGAAAATATACAAAATGGTAATTACAACTGAACAAGGATGTTAAATACATTAGTAAGATTAGAAAATCTAAATGATGATATAAAAATTTGAATTGATTGATTATTCACTAATTATAGTGCGAATTATATACAAAATGCATATAATAACATTGGTATTATTCAATTAGATCAGTCACAAATAGATTCAATGAAGAAGGGTAATGATTTTTGAGTAGATGATTTAACTATTCAACCAATTGATAGTGCACCTGAGAATTATAAATATGGAGCTCAAAAATAATGTCTAAAAGAATTTATAACCTAAAAAATAAAAAAGATAAATTTTGAAGATGAACCTCATTTATATTTTGTAGTTTATTAATCTTGATTTTTATTGCTATTTTTATTTTTATTGTTATATCAGCTATACCAGGTATTAAGGCTTTTGGTCTTGATTCAATCGTTGGTAGTACTGAATTTAATTTAGCATTAGGTAAAGCAGGGGTATGATCTCCAATTGCAATTACATTATTAGTTGCTTTTGGTGCTATTTTGATAGCTGCACCTGTTGGTATTAAAACAGCAACATTTATTAAATTTAGGATTAACAAAAAATACCAACGGACAGCTTCTATTATTGTGCAAGCATTAAGTGGGATACCATCAGTAATATTTGGGATATTTGCTTTAAATGCTCTTGGAAAAGTGGTTGGATTAATTTTTGGAATTAATGGTGCCTATAATATCATTAATGCTATCATAATGCTATCATTTATGATTCTGCCAACAATTATATCATTAACACTAAATGCATATGAAAATGTTGAAACTGAATTGATTACTAATCCAATATCATTAGGTCTAACTAGAACATATTCAATTTATAAGATTTATAAAAAGAAAGCAACAAATGGAATAGTAGTTGCAATCATTATTGCAATTGGTAGAGCTTTGGGTGAAACTATGGCTTTAAGTATGATTCTTACAAGTGAGAGTTATACAATCTTGGGACAAGGAATTTTAGAAACATTAACATCTAGTTTAGGAACTCTTGGTAGTGTAATTGCAACAAATATGTTTAGTGAAACAGGTGGTGATGAAATTAGAGGGGTTCTATATTGTTTTGGAATTATTCTTTTTTTGTTAGTAATGATTTTAAATGGTGTAATCTTATACTTTACTAGAAAGCGATCAAAGTCATCAAAAACGTTAAAACTGCAAAATATAATTGCTTCGTTCATTATGTGAATTCCAAGAACAATAAGTAGTGGAATAAACCAATTATTTATCGGTACAAAAATTAAAGCAAACGAAAGTAACATAAATGAATATATAGTTCAAAGAAATAAAAAACATAAACTTAAGAACATTCAAACATGATGATGGGTATTTTTTGAAATTTTGTGTACATTAATTACATTTGCATTTTTAATTTGAATTTGTTTAGATATTATTATTAATGGTTTATCAGTTATGCTAAAACCATATAATAGTTCACCAGATTTTACCGGTTATAACTCAACTGCTTTTAGTTATGGATTAGATACTACAGGACAAGCTTTAATTAATACTATTATTATTATTTTCGTATCACTTGCAATATCTATTCCAATTGCTTTAATTATTGCTATCTATTTAAGTGAATATGCTAAAAATAAAAAAGTTAAAAAAACTATTCTATTTTTTGTAGATTGTTTAGGATCTAATCCAAGTATTATTTTTGGGATGTTTGGTTTGGCAGTATTTATTGAATTATTTGGTTTGAGTATAAATGGTTCATTAGGAAGATCATTATTAGCTGGTAGTTTAACTATTTCTATTGTTATTCTTCCATCACTTATAAGAACACTTCAACAATCGCTTGAAATGGTTCCAGATAGAGTAAGAATAAATGCAATTAGTCTTGGTTGTACAAAATGAGAAACTACATGAAAAGTTGTTATTAAACATGCATTAAAATCAATGGTGAGTGCAGTTGTTTTAGCTATTGGTAGAATAATGGCTGAAACTGCTCCATTATATTTAACAGCAGGATTAACAAGTGTAAGTGGAATTGGTTTATTATTACCTGGACAAACGTTAACAACAAGAATTTATGCTCAACTAAATGGGGAAAGAACATTACAAGCATCAGTTGCAATCCAATATGAATGTGCATTTATTGCTTTAGCTATTGTTATATTATTAATCTGAGTTGGTTTTTATGTAATTCCGAATTCAAAACATATTAAAAATAATATTATTAATTTTATTGCAACAATTAAAAATATTTTTATTTTAAATGATTCTAAAATTATTAAAGATTTAGAAAAACAAATTGTAAATAAAACAATGTATATATCATACAATCAAGCATCTCAATATAAAATAAATAGAGCACAATTTAAATATGTGTATTATAAAAATCATTTAGTAAAAATTAAATATGTTAAGCATGAAAATCTTATAAAAATGCATGAAAGTGTCTATTTAAAAGAATATGAATATTAAATGTATGATATAATTAAATTCTATGACTGATTTACAAATGAATCTATTAAATAATAGTTTATTTATTGGAACATTAGTTGTTGCTTTGCCAACATTATTTACTATTATATTTTCATGATTTAGATTTGATAAATTTAAATCAACTAGTATTTATATATCTTCTTTCATGGCATCAATGATGATTATTCTTGCAACATTTGGTTTTATGCGAGAAGCATTTTTAGGATTAGATGGTGGTCATGTTCATGAACATCATAATTTACTTAGTAGTGATCATGACCATAGTGGTTCATACAGTTTAGGTATAATTGTAGCAATTATCATGGGTGGATGCATTGGCGGCTTATTAATTTCAATTTTAACTAGGTTAGTGGTATCAAAATTTGCAAAAGAAACTCATATTAATCACCATCATCACAATCATAGTGATATTTTATATAATACTAATGATATTGAAACAAAATCAAGTTTTGTTGTTGTTATTTGATCACTTTTAGCTCACAAAATTGTAGCAGGCTTAAGTTTAGCAATGACTGTTTATGATTCAAACAGCTTATGAGGATTTGAAAATTTAGGAATGATTATTATCTTAATTGTACATATGATTCCTGAATCGATTATGATTTTTCATAAAGCTAATGAAATTTTTAAATCTAAAACAAAGGCATTAATGTTATCTTTTGGATTACAATTTGTAATAATTATTTTTATGATTATTGGGATATTTATCTTTAATGCTTTAACTACAACTAATTGAGTTATGCCATTTTTATATGCTTTAGCTGGAGCAAGCATGATGTTTTCATCAATATTTGATCTAGTGCCTGAATTTATTCATAATAAAAACATGAGTAAAAAACAATGATTTTTAACCATTATAGTCTTTTCTTTAGGTTTATTATTCGGGGTTGCAATGTGTTTATTGCATTCTCATTAATTTTCACAAACTAAAACATTAAATTATTAACTACAATCTTTTTTTTAATCACTGTGTTGAGCTTATTACTGTTAGTGCTAATGGAATTCCCCACTTTTGCTAATGGTAATTCCCCAGGTAATTTAGTTATAACATAATCATAATTGAAATTGACTTTTATTCACTAAG
>CASESV010000029.1 GCA_949290735.1 uncultured Mycoplasmataceae bacterium | reverse complement strand
ATTCTCTTGGATCAATATCTTGTTGGATTTTTTTAATTATAATTGCAGTTTGATATGGCCTATGTCATTTACCCATTTTTACCCCTTTTCTGGGCAAAACATCTAAAACTCTCTAAAACATATAAAAAAACCCAAGGATAATCCTCGGGCGCAACCATACATAATTAATAACTACTTTTTGCTATAAAATTAACTTATTCATTAAACCTAGGCATTCCTAGTCCACAATAAGCAATAAAACATTTGTTTTCATCACCAAATTATGCAATTAAATTATACACTATTCTACAATACCTTCAAGCACTTTTTTACCTCTTACATGTAAATATCTTGCTCCAGGTCTACAACCATATGGTTTCAATGCCTTGTATGACTTTGTATAATCTTTTCTTATTTCATCATAAATTTCTAAAGAATTTACACATGGGAAGATAGAATAACTAATACCAAAAGCTCCTATCATTTCTTTTTTATTAACCACACCAATAATAGAACAATTTGGTCTATATTGAGAAATTGTTTTTAATAATTGTCCAGACTCTGAACATACAACTGCATATTCATAATCTCCATTTGCAGTTTTTTTAGCTAAATTATATGCAATATCATGTCTTTCATCTTTTGGTGAAGCTTCATAAAATTTTTCAATATCTTCTAAATAACTTTTTGATTTATATTTTTCAGATTCAGCTCTTTTTGCAATTGAAGCCATAACATTCACAGCTCTTATAGGAAAATCACCAGATGCTGATTCACCTGATAACATTGTAGAATCTGCACCAAGTTCTGTAGCTCAATAAACATCAGTTACTTCGGCCCTAGTTGGCTGAGGAACTCTTTCCATAGAATCTAACATTTGTGTTGCAACAATAGATATTTTTCCTTTTTGACGACACTTTTCAATAATTTGTTTTTGTCAATATGGAACATCATAATAAGCAATTTCAAGACCCAAATCTCCACGAGCTACCATAATACCATCACAAGCATCTATAATTTCATCAATATTATCAATTCCTGTTTGAGATTCAATTTTAGCAATAATTTTAATATGTTCAGCTTTATGCTTTTTCAAAATCTTTTTAATTTCTTCTATGTTCTTTGAATTATTAACAAATGATGCTGCAATATAATTAATACCTTCTTTGATACCAAATTCAATATCCTTAATATCTTTTTCTGCTAAAAATGGTAAGGAAAAATCAACACCAGGTAAATTAATTCTCTTATTTGATTTAAGTTTGTGAGAATTAAATGTTTTAGCTTTAATCAAACCTTTATTTTTATCAATATCAATAATTTGAGTCATTAATTTTCCATCATCAAATAAAATTCTATCCCCTATGGTAACATCTGCATCCATTCTATATGAAACAGATATATTTGTAGCATCACCTTGAAGATTTGCATAATCTTCAGGAAGGGTATGAATAGTAATTACTGTATCTGCTTTTATTTCTTGCGCCCCATCCTTCATTTTACCAACTCTAATTTCAGGTCCTTTTGTATCTAGCATCATTGAAATTGGAATTTGTAATTCTTTTGTTAATTTTTTAGCTAACTCGAATTTTTTCCCTTGTTCTTTGTGATCACCATGACTAAAATTAGCTCTAATACATGTTAATCCATTCATTACTAATTCCTTCATTACTTCTGGATTATCTGACGAAGGACCTATTGTACCAATTAACTTTGTTCTCTTGCCTACTAATCAATTTTGCATATAACTAACCTTTCTATATTATTTTTCTATTAATTTTATAAATGAATCTACTTCAAGTGAAGCCCCACCAACTAATGCTCCATCAATATCTGGCTGAGACATTAATTCATTAATATTATTTGGTGATACTGATCCACCATATTGAATTATTGTGTTTTCACTAGTTAAATCTCTTATTAATTTACACATTTCTTGTGCATATTCTACTGTAGCTGTTTTACCAGTACCAATTGCCCATACAGGCTCGTATGCGATAACTATTTTATTTAGATCAAGACCTTTTGTAGAATTTAAAACTTGATTGGTAACAATTGATTTAGATTCATTTTTCTCATATTGTAAAAGTGTTTCACCAACACAAATTATAGGTGTTATATTATTATTTAAAGCTTGTTTAGCTTTAGCATTAACAAGTTCATCAGTTTCAAAATTTTCTGTTCTTCTTTCACTATGACCAATAATAGCATATTTAACATCATAAGATTTTAACATTGAAGCTGATACTTCACCAGTGTGAGCTCCTTTGTCGTATTTTGAAATATCCTGACTTGATAAGTTTAGCGATTCTTTTTTTAAAATAGTTGCTAATGCAATATTTGTAAAAGGAACTGCAATTCCATAATCCAAATTATCTTTCAAATTAATTCTTCTATCATTAAATTCTTCAAAAAACTTTTTAGTTTCAGAAGCATTTTTATTCATTTTTCAATTACCTATAATTAATTTTCTTCTCATAATAACCTCATTTCTATTATATATACAAAATTAAAAAAAGAAAATTTATATTATTTCTTAATTAGCTTTTTCATTTCATTTTTATAATTTTCAACTCCTGGTTGATCAAATGGGTTAACTTTTAATAACAAAGAACTAGTTGCAGCTGCTAATGAAAAGAAAGCTAATAATTGACCTGCATTATATTCATTAGATTTGTCAATTTTTATTGTGATTTGGCATACATCATTATGTGCTTTTTTTACAGCTTCTTGTATTCAATAATTTAATTGAATCAATTCTTTATTTGCAATATAATCAAGCTGATCATCATTATTGAATGAAGATAAAGGAACTACTACTGAAGCATTCACTGACTTTAACATTAAAGAGGTTTCAAAAAAGTTTCTCGGACCTTGTTGATATAGTTGACCAATTGAATGTAAATCTTCACTATTATTAGCAACTGTAGGAATTAAACAATTTCTAATTTTACCTTCAGATTCAGCGAAAATTTGTTTATAATGCTCAGATACAAATCTTAAGTTATTATCATATGTGTTAAATACTTCAACTTGTAAATTTTCTTTTGTTAATAAATGATATCTAGCTGCTGCATATAGCATTGCATCATTATCTTTAGCTGGCATTTCTTTAAACTCTTTAATCGTTTTTTTAAATCCATCAATAACACTATGAATATCCAATCCTGATAATAGCATTGGAAATAATCCAACAGGTGTTATTGTTGAATATCTACCACCAATATCATTTGGAATAATTAATGTTTCATAATTATTTTTGGTTGATAATGATTTTAAAATTCCATTATGTTCATCAGTAATAGCAACAATTCTTTGGTTATGATTATTTCCATATTTTTGATATAACTTTTCTCTAAATAATCTAAAATTTAAAGCAGTTTCAAAAGTTGTTCCAGATTTTGAAATAACAACAATTGCTCAATTTTTATTTTTTAATGAATTTAATAAACTTGCGTTTAATGTTGTGTGTAATCCACTTACAAAAATAATTTCTTTCGCTTTTTTCTTATATTCTAAATTGCACATATCAATAATTGCTCTAGGTCCTATGTATGAACCACCTATTCCAATGACAACAACTGTATTAACTCCCATTGTTGTTCATTTTTCATTTATATCAAGCATTTTAACAATATCAGTTTCATAAAACTTTGATGTTGGTCAATCTAATCAACCTGTCATGTTGCTGCCAAGGCAAGTTTTATTGATTAAAGATAACTTAATTTCTTCTAAATTATTTTCATATAATTCTTGAATGTTATGCTTTGAAGCACATAGTAATTTTGATAAATCAGTTTTAATCATATTTATTTTTAATTCCTTCCAAAATTTTTAAATAATTATCATATCTTCATTTTACCAAATTAGATTTACAAATTAAATCATTAATTTTACAGTATTTTAATCCTGGGGTATGTAAACAATCATCAAACTTACAATAACCATCTATTATTCTATGAAAAAATAAATGAGCTAGTTTATGTTTAGAATAAGGGATACTAATTGTTGAAAATCCCGGGGTATCTGCAATATAAAAATCATCAATTTTATTAATTGACGAAGTTGTTGTTGTATGTTTTCCTCTATTTAATGCATCAGAGACTTCTTGTGTTTTTATTTTCGAATTTGGATCTAATTTATTGATAAATGTTGATTTTCCTACTCCAGAATTACCAACTAAGCAAACTAATTTATTAGCAAACAATTTTTTTATATTATTAAAATCATTAGGATTATTCAAATCAAAACAATTATATTTAGAAACTTTGTAATCATTAATAATTTGTTTGATATCTTCTGTTATTTTTAAATCAGTTTTAGTTATAGCAATAACAATATCACAATCATATTGTTCATAAAAGGCTATCATAGTATCTAATAACAATATATCAATGTTCGGCTTAATTGTTGATTGAATAATAACAACTAAATCAACATTTGAAACCTTGGGTCTAATAAATGTGTGCCTTCTTTCCAAAATATCATTTATTAAATAATGCCCATTAATATTTTCATAACTTATAATGTCGCCTGCATAAATGATTTTGTTGTCCTTTCTTAATGTTCCTTTAATTGATGCACAAATAATTTGGTTATCAACTTCAATAAAAACATTTTCTTTAATAACTCTTATTACTCTTGCCTTTAACATTATAATTTACCTATTACAATCAAAACTATGATTATAATTGTTAATAATAAAACTATTATTGATGAACAATTAACTAAAATAAATACTCACCATTTAGAATATCAAGACTCAGTACCTTTTAATTTTTCGATATCAAAAACATCTGGTTGTTCAAATTTTCTTTTTTCAACAGGTTTTAGTAATGGTTCATTTTTTCTAGCTGGATCATCTCAAGTATTAATGTCTGCAATTATTTCATCAATATTTTTATATCTATACTTTATATCTTCGGGTTTTGAAGCTGTTAACCTAAATAAAATATTATCAATAGAATTTGGTATATTTGCTATTCTGTTACTTAAAATTGGTAAATCATAAATTTTTCATTTAGCAATTTTAGTTCTATCATTTTCATTTTCTATTTCTCTAAAAACATAAGATCCAGTTAACATTTCATATAAGATAACACCAAGAGCATGAAAATCAAATTGAACTGAAAGAATCGAAGCCATTTCTTTCATTGCCTTTGGATCACCTTCCATCGCTTTGGTAATTATACTTGTTTTTAATTGCAAAATATCAGGAGTTGTATAATTTGCAGTACAATAGATAGTACCTTCACTGGATTCAAAAACATTATCATATATACTTGTAGCAATTCCATAGTCAATGATTTTAATTTGTCTTAAATCTTTAGAAAGCATAATGTTGTCAGATTTTAAATCACGATGAATAATAGTTCTTTTTTCATTGATTTGGTGTAAATGTTTTACTCCTTGACAAATATTTTTAAAATAAAACATAGCTCTATCTATTTTAAGTGCTCTTTGCTTTCTTATGTATTCTGATAAAGTTGGACCATCAACAAACTCAGTAATAATAATAATATTTTCCAAATCTTCGGTTGTGGTTCATAATATAGGTTTAGCAATATTTTCATGAGTTTTAGTAAATATTTGGTAAGTTAATTTAAGCTCATCAATAGCTTTTTTTCATTGGCCATCAATCCCCTTTGCATTATGCCCATTATCATGTTCAATTTTTGATTTACTAATTAATTTTATAATTACATTTTTATTTACTTCATTATTAGAGGTAGATTCTGCTAAATAAACTAAACTCATTCCACCACCATTAATTGGTTTTTTTATTCTATATCCATTAACATAATCACCAATATTGTAAGCCATTTATTATGCACCTAATATAACTATCGAAAGATTATCATTTGAATCATTAACAAGTGATTGTGAAATAATTGAATTACAAGCATCTTCTAAATTTTGAGCATCAAATAAAATAGTTTGAATAATATCTTCTAACTCAATAAAATTATGACATCCGTCACTAGTTAAAACAATGTAATCACCTTTATCCAAAGTTTCTACAAATAAATCAGGAACTATTTTCTTTTTGCTTTCAGCACCTACGAATTGTGTAATTGCATAAAGATTGTCACGATGTGTTCTAAACATATCTTGTGGTGCATTTATTTTAATTAAATAATTCATTAAATTTTGATCAACAGTAATTTGTTTAGATTCATTATATTTTGAAATTAATCATGCCCTACTATCACCAACATTATAGATGTATGCTTTATTTTCAATAATAAGGCAGCAAACAAAAGTTGTGGCCATATTTGCTAAATTAGGTTTTTCTTTTATATATTCAGATATTTGTTTACGTGCTTTTTCAATAATATTATTAATTCATTCTGTTATTTGATCTTTAGTGTATGCATTTAAATCTGTTTTTAAAAACATTTCTTTAAACACATTAACAGTTATCTCACTTGCTGCTGAACCACCTTTATATCCACCAAGACCATCACAAACAACACCAGCAAAAATATTGTAACCATTTACACCTGATCACGTATAATCTTCATTTGTTTGTCTTACTCTGCCTATATCAGATAAATCAGCAAATTTCATATAACTCCTTAAAGTACTATTTAATTATATCATTTATATAAAATTAGTTAATTTATTGTATAGTATAATAAATCTACGTATGAAAAAGAAAATTAAAATTGATGTGTCAAAACTAAATCTACCAGAAATCAAAAAAGCTCGTAAAAGAATGGAAAATGCCAAAATCTTACGTGGTGAGTTTAATCTTACAAATGAAATGAAGAATTATGGAACTAATAAAACTTTTCATATTAAAACATATGGATGTCAATCAAATGTAAGAGATTCAGAAATTATTCAAGCAATACTTTCACAAATGGGATTTAAATGAACTGATGATATTTATAAAGCTGATTTAGTATTATTAAATACATGTGCTGTAAGAGAAAATGCTGAAAATAAAGTATTTGGTGAATTTGGTCTCTTAAAAAAATCAAAAATGACTAATCCTAATATGATACTAGGAATGTGTGGATGTATGGCACAAAGTGAAAAAGTTGTTAATAGAATACTAACTGATTTCCAATATGTTGATTTTGTTTTTGGTACTCATAATATTCATAAACTACCAGAAATACTTATTAGATTAAAATATGAAAAACAAATAGTTATAGATGTTTGAAGTCAAGAAGGTGATATAGTTGAGGATTTGCCTAGCAGTAGAAATAGCAAGATTAAAGCATGAGTAAATATAATGTATGGATGTGATAAATTTTGTACATATTGTATTGTTCCATACACTAGAGGTAAAATAAGATCAAGAACTAAAAAAGATATATTAGATGAAATCAACAATTTAATAAAAGAAGGATATAAAGAAGTTACATTATTAGGACAAAATGTTAATGATTATGGAATTGATTTGGATGAAAATATAAATTTTGCCAACTTATTAGAGGAAGTGGCATTAACTGGTATCAAAAGAATTAGATTTGCAACTAGTAATCCATGAAATTGAGATAATAAAATAATTGATATTGCTAAAAAATATAATAATATAATGCCATATTTTCATTTACCAATCCAATCTGGTTCGGAAAATGTCTTAACTAGGATGAATAGACAAGTAAAAATTAAAGATTATATTAAAAATATTGAATACATTAGATCACAATTACCAAGTGCGGCTATTTCAACAGATATTATAGTAGGATTTCCTAATGAGTCAGATGAGGAATTTGAAGAAACAATAAAACTTTATGAGCAAATAAAATATGATAACGCATACACATTTATTTATTCAAAAAGAGAAGGTACACCAGCTGCTGTAATGAATGATTCTATTCCAATGAATGTTAAAAAAGAAAGACTGCAAAGATTAAATGAAATAGTTAAAAAATATGCAAGTGAAAATTCTAACAAATATGTTAATAAGGTTATTGATGTGCTTGTAGAAGGACCATCAAAATCTAACCCTAATAAACTTACTGGTTATTCACCTGAGTGAAAAGTTGTAAATTTTACTGGACAAGCTAAAATAGGTGAAATTGTAAAAGTTAAAATAAAAACAGCATCAAGATTTTCACTTAATGGAGAAGTTGTTGATTAAATTGATTTTAAATTCTTAGCTCTAAGTTGTCCGCAAGCACCATTAATTTTATTACCTTTTTCTTGTCTAACAGTTGTAATGATATTAAATTTACGTAAATATTCATAAAACTTTCTTATGTTGTTACTTCGTTTAAACTTAGAATTATCGACAGCATTATATGGTATTAAATTAATTGAGATCAATTCTTTTTTAAATGGTTCTAATAACTTAATTAATTGATTTGCACATTCAATTGAATCATTAATACCATCCAGCATAATATATTCGAATGTTAATCTACGATTTGTTTTAATTGTATATTCCAATGCTTTTTGCATAAGAATTGTAATATTAAATGCTTGATTAATAGGCATTATAGAATTTCTTATTTCGTTGTTTGGTGCATGTAATGATATTGCTAAACCAACTTGAGGAAAATCATTAATAAAATCATCAAATCTATTCACTAATCCACATGTAGAAACAGTTATTTTTCTAGAACCTAATGCTGTTGCATAATCATTACGAACAATATTAATAAAATCTTTTAAATTATCATAATTGTCAAATGGCTCACCAATTCCCATTACAACAATATTCCTTATAGTATTTCTATTATTATTAATTAGATATTCATTAGCAATTAACAACTGATTTACAATTTCAGAACAGTTTAAATTTCTTATTTTTTTTAATTGACCAGAAGCACAAAACTTACAACCCATATTACAACCAACCTGAGTTGTAACACATAAACTATTTCCATAATCAAAGTTCATAATTACTGTTTCTATTAAATTACCATCATGAGTTTTTATTAGAAATTTAGTTGTTAAATCTTGGTCTTCAAATGTTTTTATAATTTTCATACTTTCAAATACAAAATTATTATCCAATAATTCAATTGTATCTTTTTTGATATTAGTCATTTCCTTAAAAGATTTAATATTTTTTTTATAGATTCAATCAAAAATTTGCTTAGCAACAAATGGTTTTAAATTATTGTCTAAACAGAATTGTACTAATTTATCATATGTAAAATTTAAAATATTACTTTTTCCCACTTTTAATAATTTTCTTTACTTTATCTATTGTTTCTTCTAATTTATCATTTACTACTAAATAATCATAATGTTCTTTGAATCTTAATTCCTTTTTAGCTTCTTTTAATCTTCTAAAAATAGTATCATCAGATTCTGTTGCACGTGCATGAAGTCTTCTTTCAAGTTCTTCTAAGCTTGGAGGTAAAATAAAAATTGAAATTGCATCTGGTCTTTCTTGCATAACATTAAGTGCACCTTTAACTTCAATTTCTAAAATAACATTTTTACCATTTTCTAATTGTTGATCAACAAATGTTTTTGGAGTACCATACAAATTACCACAAAATTCAGCTCATTCTAATAATTCTTTATTATCAATTGCTTTTTGAAATTTTTCTCTACTAACAAAAAAATAGTTAACACCATTCATTTCATTATGTCGCATATTTCTTGTTGTCATAGAAATACTATAAACAAGATTTAATTTATCGTCATTCAAAACATCTTTTAAAATAGTATTTTTTCCGACACCTGAAACACCACTAAAAATAAAAAGCTTACCTTTTTTTGACTCCATTATATAACACTCTTTTCTCTTACAAAATATGCTTTTGGGTGTTTACATACTGGACAAGATTCAGGTGGTTCTTTACCTACATGAATATGGCCACAATTAGTACATATTCAAATAGCTTTTTCTTTTGATTCAAATATTGTATTGTCTTCAATTGATTCTAAAAGTTGAGAAAATTTACTTGAATGATGATTTTCTATATTACCAATCATTGCAAATAATTCTGCAATATCATTAAAACCTTCTTCTTTTGCTACTTTAGAAAAATCTTTATACATTTCTTTATATTCATAATCTTCAGATTTGATAGCATCTAATAAATTTTCTTTTGTAATTTTAATATCATCATTAATTAATTTAAATCATATTTTTGCATGTTCTTTTTCATTTTTAGATGCTTCATCAAAAAATGAAGATACTAAGTTATATCCTTCTTTTTTTGCTTTTTTAGAATAATATTGATATTTTAAACATGCTTGTGCTTCTCCAGCAAAAGCAATTTTTAGATTTTCATAAGTTTTTGTCCCAATTAATTTTGCCATTGTTATCTCCTTACATTTATTATAGCACTTCGCTATATTGAGAATTATAAAAAGTATTAATATATAAATATCTATATATTAATAAGTGAATAGGTCACTTGAAATAGTATTTTTTTGTGTGATAATTATATATAGTGGAGCAATTTTATGAGTAAATTAACAGGATGAATTGACAAGAGCGATTCTCTAGATGTTCAAAAAATTGTGGAAAACTATGAAAAAGAATTAGCAAGAAACAAATCTAATCAAAATACCAACAATGAAACAAAGTTTATGGTTGGAGATGAAGTGTGATCTGGGTCATTAGATGATTTTGAATCACTTAAAAATGAAAAAACAAATTCTTTTAATAGTAAACAATTAATTAGAGATCAAGAAAAACTATCAAATAACAAAGAAAATTTGATCAATAGTAAAATTGAACAAATAGATGATTGTCTTAAAAATGAAAAAGAAAAACAAAGTTTTGAACCAAATTCAAAAATTGGTACTTTTAATCAACAATTAAACAATGCTAATAACGAAAAAAACAAAACCATTGAAATTGATGAAAAGATAGATAATAAAAAATCTACTTGTAATTTTGAGTCTAGTGAGCAGCTAATAAAAACAAAATTAATTAAAAATGAAATAGAAAAAGAAAATAACCTAGATAATACTAACGATAGCTTTAAAACTATTAGTTTTGATCAAATTGTTGATAATGAAAATGATGATCAAGAAACAAAAAAAATTAGAAACATTAAAGATCAAAAAATTTTAGAGGTTAATCAACAAGTTATTGAAAGCACAAAATCATTAGAAAATAATAAAATTAATGAAGAAAAAAATAACACAAACTCTTTTGAATCTAAAACAGTTTTGTTTGATACTTTAATTGAAGATGAATTTAAAGTAAACAACCAAATAAATGTATCACAAGTAAACACAAAAATAATTGATGATGAAAAGAATAATGAAAATATTCATAACACTAGAACAATTAAATTTGAGCAAGTAACAAAAGAACAAGTTGAAGAAGAAAATGAATATATCAAAAATATACCAAGATTTAATTTAAAAGAAAATTTTGAAAAAATTCTTGAAGAAAGTGAATCTAAAACAATTAAGTTCCAAACAACATCAAATAATTTATTAAACAATGAACAAAGATTTACAAAACATCTTAATGATATGATATTTAATGAAACAGTTAATGTTGAAGATTTAGATTTAACAAAAGAACTGAAAGATGTTGATGCAATAAAAGTAAAAGAAGATTCAAATAAGAAGAAAAAATCATGATTTTTTTCTAGAAAGAAAAAAAATTAATAGTTTAATTAATTTGTATAAATAAGCTTATTATTTGAAAAATATGAGAGAAATAAAATCCCCTTAAATTAAATTTAGGGGGATTTTATTTGTATTGTATATAAGATATTTAAATATAATGTTTAAAGTGTTAATTTAACTAAATTCAGCTAATACTTAGCGAAAATGAGCCCTACTTATAAAAATTAACATATTTAGCATTTCTTCCTAATAATATATGTATTAGGAGAACATTATGGCAA
>CASESV010000028.1 GCA_949290735.1 uncultured Mycoplasmataceae bacterium | reverse complement strand
TTTAAATTGTAATTTAAAGTATATTTTTATTTATTATTATAATTTTTATTTGAAATTAACTTAATCTCAAATAACCATAAAAATTTATTATTACATACTATGGTATAATAATATAGTATAGATATTAGTAAAAGAGGATTACTATGATTAAAGTAGACGATTTTAAAAGATTTAAAGAAATAAGCTGAAAATTTAAAGCGGTTGAAGTTATTGTTAACAACATAAGAGCTAATGTTTCAAGAATTTGAAGTGATCTACCAGCATTAATTAGGAATATAGATGGAGATCATACTGTAAAAAAATTAATTGACCCATTATATAAGGATATTGTTAAGTCATGTAAACAACTTAATATGTTACCAGTTAAATATAATAGATTAATGAAAGAAATTATTAGAAAATTACAAGCAATAGGAGCTTTTATTAATTATCCATATATGCATGATGCTGTTGCTGAAAGATTCAATGAAGCTGAGGTTATATCAACATCAGTTGATGAAATTTTTGAATTAGCAAAAACAAAGCTTGATATTAAACCTACTGATATTGATATTACAAAACCAAATGTTATTGAAATTTATATAATTTCACAAGCAAAAATTGACACAACTATAATATTTTTAACAACATGTAAAGAATATATTGATAATTTAATGAAAACTAATATAAGTGGTAAGTCGTCTTCAGAACAAGAATGTGTTGCAAGCATTAAAAAAGCTTTAGAAGATACATCTACTATACTTGATCAATTTGTAGATAATATTAAAAAACTTAGAGATTTCTTTGAAGCTCAAATTGGAAATGTTATTGAAACATTAAATGATTTATTAATTGAGATAGAAATTGATGAAAAGAGAAAAGAAGATATTATTAATCAAGTTAAAGCAAACGAATTATACAACACATTAGCAACAGCTCACCATCTTATTAAACCAAATAATGCATTTAAAAAATTAATGGATAACAGATCAAAATCAAATGAAGAATCAAAAAATCCTTCAGATCAACAATTAATTGAAGACAACAAACAAATTTTAGTTGATGCTAAATAATTATAATAAAACAGTAATTATTGGATTAAGTGGTGGAGTTGACTCAGCAGTTGCTGCATTTCTTTTAAAACAACAAGGATATAATGTGATAGCTATTTTTATGCAAAATTGAGATAGCTATTTAAATAATGAAGATTATGATAATAAAAAAGATAAATGTGATAGCCAATATGAATATGATGATGCAAAATTAATTGCTAAGCATTTAGGTATTAAATTATATAAAGTAGATTTTATTAATGAATATTGAAATGATGTTTTTCTAAACTTTATTGAGGAACACAAAAAAGCAAGAACTCCAAACCCAGATGTTCTATGCAATAAATATATAAAATTTGGGAGTTTAGTAAATTATATTAATAAGCATTTTAAATTTGATTATGTTGCAACTGGTCATTATGCCAAAATAATTCATAACAAAAATAATTCACAATTATTAATGTGTGCAGATCAAAATAAGGATCAAACATATTTTCTATGTGGACTAAATCAAGAACAACTAAAAAATGTTCTTTTTCCATTAGCTAATTATACAAAACAACAAGTAAGAGAAATTGCAAAAAAAATTAATTTACCAGTGTGAGATAAAAAAGACTCAACCGGAATATGTTTTATCGGGGAAAGAAATTTTCAAAAATTTTTAATTAACTATATCAATCCTATTGAAGGAAATATTATAGATATAACTACTAATCAAATAGTAGGCAAACATATTGGAGTTATGTTTTATACAATAGGACAAAATAACAATCTATCTATATCTGGTGCAAAATTTAAATATTTTGTTTGTAAAAAAGACCAAACAAATAATATTTTATATGTGTGTAGGGAAGCATTTAAAGATCAATATTTGAAATCAACATCATGTATTTGTTCTAATATAAATTGAATTAATGAACCTAAACAATTTAATAATCTTCAAGTGAGGTTTAGACACCGTCAAAAACTTATTGATTGCTCAATTATTTATGACAACAAAAATTTAAGAATATTTTATCCGAACGGGTGTTTAAGTGTAACTCCTGGGCAATATGCAGTTATTTATGATGGTAATGAGTGCTTAGGTGGAGCAATAATTGATGAAGTATTTATTAATAATGTATAAACTTAAAACATAAATTTTTATATTATTTGTATTAAGTTATCTTAAACTATTACTTTGCTCTATTATTAGAATTTTAATAAGTATTTATAAATTAATTCAATAATTTCCTTTTTATTATTTTTGAATATACTAAAATTATTCATTGCATAATTTAAACTTCTAAATAAGTACTTAATTGTTGGTTGTTTAAATTTTTTAACACCATTTTTATCTTTATATCCATTAACAATTTGCTGATAATACTTTTCATTAGTTCATGAAAAATAATATGCTAACTGATCAATTGTTATATTTAAAATATTACACCTTAGTTCAACAAGAAAGTTTGCAATATCTGGTGAATATCATTGTTCATCAATAAATTCTGAAGGGGGGGGGTATTATTTTTCTTATTATTACTATTCATATTAGTTTCAATTATATTTATTTTATTTAATAATAATTTAATTAGTAAATTAATTAACCAACTATGGTTGGTTATCAAATAAGATAAAAGATCTAAAATTATAAAGTTTTAGATCTCCATGAATAAAAATAACATAAAAACTTTATCACAAGATGAAATTAATAGAAGAGAACACTATGAAGAATTAGTGAAATTAATGCCATTTAAGGATAAAGTAGAATGAGCAAAAAAAAGAATTAAAGAATTTCTTAATGAATGCGAAAAAGATCAATCAATAAAAGAAATAACTGTATCTTTTTCAGGTGGTAAAGATTCTACAGTTTTATTGGATTTAGTTTTAAAAACGCATCAACAAATTAAATGTAAGATACCAATTGTAATGGTATATGCAACAGAGATAACTTTTCCTTCTACTTTTAAATTTATTGAAGATATAAATAAGAAATATCAAAAACAATATCCATATCTTAAAAATGTGCAATTAGTAAGACCTAAAAAAACTTGAATGGAAATACTTTCACAAAACGGGTATCCAATATATTCTAAACAAGTATCTACTTTAATAAATAGAGTTAAAAAATCAAAAACAAAAAATAATTTAACAAAATGATTTTTTGGAATAGATATAAAAAATACATCAACAGCTAAATTTAGATTATCTAAAAATAGATTATTTTTATTAGATGATATGATGCTATATAATTGACCTAAATTAAATAAACAGCAAAAAGAATATTTCAAAAAATATAACGAAAAATATTTTTTTAGTGAAAAATGTTGTGATTTTATTAAAGGTAATTTAAAGCATGATAAAAGACCAAGTTTTATTGGAACAATGGCACAAGAAAGTGAACTTAGAAAAAAATCATGAATTAAAGCAGGGTGTAATATTTTTAATAAAACAGGATATAAATCAAGACCTTTATCTATTTGAACAACTAAAGATATATGACAGTACATTAGTGAATATAAATTAGAAATTAATCCTGCATATGGATATGATAAAACAAAAAAATATAATGAACAGAATTTAAGATTTGAAAGATTAGGATGTACATCATGCCCTTATGGTTCTTTTATGGAACAAAAAGCAATTAGAAAATTAATTAAAGAAAAATACAATATAAACAATTACAAAACAATGAATAGATTTGAGATCTTAAAAGAAGAATATCCTAATTTATATTTAAGTCAAGTTATCTATAATGGCATGTACAAAATATTAATTGATATGGGAATAGAAATTAAATCAGACAAAATGTATATGCAACTATTTAAACAAAGACATAATCAAATTACTAAATGGTATGAAAATGAAAGAACAAATATATTAAGAGTTATGGCTCAAATAGAAAACCATAATGATTATAAACAGAAAGGAAAAACACATATTTGATCATATACACTAAATGAATATAAACAAGCAATGAATTATTTTGGATTTGATACTATTGATAAAAATGAACTTTCTGAATTAAGAAAAAATGTAAAGCTAGAATCTTACCGAATTAATAACAAATAATTATTATTTATTTCCTAACTTCTTATATTTTATAAACACAACTATAGTTGGTTGCTTTTTTATTTTAGATCATTAAACTATATTGGTTATGTCTAAAGAAATAATTGCAACCTATGAAATGATCAAAGGATATAAAAATTATCCTTCGAATTATATTTTAACAATATCAGAATTTATTGATAACTCAATAGGTAGTTATCAGGATAATAATCCAGAAAACGATATAAATGGATTAGAAATAACTATTGAATTTAATACAGTAAATCAAAAAAATAAAAGAATTATAATTTCAGATAATGCAAAAGGGATGTCAGCAGATGAATTAGAAAATGCAATGCAACCTAATGATAGAAGAAATAAAAATGATACACAATATAACCAATATGGTGTTGGTATGAAATTAGGTATTTTTTGGTATGGTGCTGGATGTACCATTTGGTCCAAAAAGCAAAATGGAATAGAGAATAAATTAGAATTATTAACAACTAATAATGATACATATTCAAAAATCATAGTTGATGCCAAAAAATCATTCGATAATAGAATTAAAATTAGTTCAGGCACTATAGTTGAAATAAGTTCTATTTATGATAATAGAGATATTACAAATAAATTTAAAGAACTTGAAAAACTATTTAATGGACTTGGATGAAGATATAACAAATTAATTCAAAGAGGATTAAAAATTAAGATAAAAATCAGATCTAGTGATTCTAAAAAAGATAAAGATATTTTAATTCAACCATATTTTAATAAACCATTTAATATTAAGCAATTAATTGATGATAAAACAAATTCATCTCAAAACAAAAAGCAAAGAGAACATTATTATGATATGAAAATACAAGAAATATATGGTGATTTATTACAAAAATATAATAATGGGGAACTTCCAGATGAAGTGCTTCAAGTTTATAATCTAATAAATGAAAGAAAAGATGTTACATTATCTAAAAAACTTTTTATAAATGGTAAAGAAGCAGAACTAAAATTTTCAATTATTGATGCAGATACAAAAAGTAAAGCAAAATATTCAGGTGTAACTATTTATCATATGGATAGAGCAATTATGCATGGTCCAAATGATAAAGAAAAAAATGAAAATTTTGAGTTTGTAGAAAGAACAGGTGCTTCTAGTGCTAAAGGGACATTTAGATGATTATATGGTGAATTAAATTTAACAGGTATTGAAGTTCCAGATGAAAATAAATCTGGTTTTTCATGATCTGAAAATGGTAAAGAAGAATTACAAAATCAACTTGAAATTATTCATAAAAATTTAGAACCGTTTTTGAAAATGATAGCAAGTATGAAAGATATAAAAACTAATTCATTACCAACAGAATCAACTATTAAAGAAATTCTAGAACAAACCACAGAAAAATTTAATTTTTCTGATTTAGCAAAACCAAGAACTTTTCAAAATGAAAATTATGAACAAGGTATTAAATATGATTCATTAGAAATTTTTGGTGACAAATTTCAAGTTAAGGTGCTTGAAACAGAAAATTCTAATTGCAAATTTATTCAAGTAGATAAAGATTATCAAAATAAATCTTTAAATATTTATATTGAATCAGAAAATAAATTTTGAAAACCATTTGTAACTAATGCTGATTTTAAAGGTAAACTTTTATATCCTCTAGCAATCTTATTAGGTTTTGCAGAATTAACTTATAATAACCCAGAATATGACTCGACTAAATCATTTTCTGAGATAGTCTCAGAATTGATTGAAAAGTGGGTCATTTAATGAGTTGAAGTATTATTGAGAATAACATAACTAATAATGATAACAAAAAGGATTATGATATTCAATATGATATTGATTTAATTTTTAGTAAAAATCCAAATAAAGAAATTGTTTTATGTGTTGGAAAGGTACAATCTGGTAAAACTAATAAAATGTTTAAATGTATAGAGGATGCATTTGATAATTATGATTATGATATTGCAATAATTTTTGCTGGTAATACAAGTTACTTATATGACCAAACACTATCAAGATTAAAAAATAAAAATTGATATGATTATGAAATATTATCTAATAAAAATAAAATACCTTTAAACAATAATAAAAAATTGATTTTAGTAATTATGAAAAATAATACAGGATTGGATGAAACGTTCAATCACTTATGATCATTAGATTTAACAAATAAAAAAGTTTTGATTCTTGATGACGAAAGTGATTATGCATCAGTTAATATTAATAAAAATGGATTATCAGCAACATATAAAAGAATTTTAGAATTATATAATAGAATCCATTGTGGGAAAATGCTGCAAGTAACAGCCACACCTTTTGCTAACATTGTTTCTCCAAATTCAAAAGATCTTTTACCCAATAGAATTGTTTGTTGAAATAATTCTAATGAATATACAGGACTATTTGAATTTGATCAAAATAAAAATCGTGTTTATGAAAAAATAGAATGTAGTAAAGATGATGATAAATCATACAAAAAATATATTTATCAAACTGTGAAATATTTTTTATGTACTATAGTTAATAATTATGAATATTTATTTAATAAAGAAGAAGTGTCATGTTTATTTAATGTTGATTTAGACATTAAAATTCATAAGAATATTTGTGATATTATAGAATGATCATTAAAAAATATTTGAAAGAATTATTCAGAAATATATGAAGATAAGATTAATAAAAATATTAGTTTCGATTTGTATAGAAAAATCCTAGCTGATATATATAATAATATAGCAATTATTGAGCTTAATAGTACACAAGAAAAAATTGATAAGAAAAAATTTAATATTTATGTAGGTGGTACTATGCTTTCAAGGGGGAATACATTTGAAAATTTAATAACAGAAATGATCATAAATGCTCCATCAAAAACAAAAGTAAGTGTTGACACACTATTACAAAGATGTAGGTGATTTGGTTATAGAAATGATATTTTAAAAATGATGAAAATTTTTGTTTCACCAACAATTTATGAATCATTAATTGAATCTAAAAAATATTTAGAAATTTTAAAAGTAGGTGAGCATACATGAAGTGATTTATGTAGAAAAATAAATATATTAGATTCACAATCTCAATTTGTTAAATCAACAGGGAAGGCATAGATTATGGATAGAAAGGAAATGATAATAACTATTTTTGAACAAAACTATAAAGGTATTGCAATTGATCCAATTGAATTTAGAAATGATATTTCTAAAATCACTAAAATAAATTATCCCAACTTTAAATATGATGGTCAAAAAACAATAAGAGATAATAATACTGGTAAGGAAAAAGATATTTGGTTTATAAAGATAACCAATATTCCTAATAATTTAATTCTCGCTATTAAAGATGCTATTAATGATAAATTAAATAATTCTTCTCTTTCAGTAACCGAAATTTTAAATGAAATTATTGATTATTTCAAAAAAATCAAATTTAAAAAGGAATTAGAAAAAGAATTATTTGGTGATTTAGGAGAAGCAATATTCATATATAAAACACTAATTAATGAAAAAATTAATTTGATTCCTTATTTAAGAAATAATGATTCTGATTTATATGATTTTTCTAAAGATGGCATAGTATTTGAAGTCAAATCATCTTCTCTTGAAAAAAATGAATTTGTAATCACACATGAGCAATTAAATCAGATTAAAGACAAGAAAATAATTATTTGTAAATTCAAAAAATTAGAAGGTGAAACTGATATATTAAAATTGTATGATTTAATATCTGAAATTACTCCCTTAAATGATCTGCTTTTGGAAAAGAAAAGATGCTGATCAATTCTTAGAGATGAGCTAATATCAAATAATGAATCAGATATAATATCTAATTATTCAGTAATTTTAGAAAATTGTAAATTATCTTTATTTAAAGACAATAATCTTCCAGATGTTGATATAAAGCAAATGAATGCATGTAAATCAATTAAATACCATATTAATTGTACTGATTCTGAATTATTAGATATTCACTATTTTTATAAAATTTTGAAGCAATAAAATTTAAAAATTAATTTTTATAAATATACTTATTATGAAATTCTGTATATTCGTTATTATTTGGAAAATTAAATAATTCTTTTTCATAACAACGTTCAAATGTTTTAAAAAGTAAGTTATTGTCAACTTCATAATTTTCTTTATATTCATTTGATATTATTACTTTTCAATCTTTTGTAAATGTAAAATATCCTTCATCAAATAATTTATGATGATTCTTACATAAAAGAATTCCATTATCTGATGAATATCTTTCATTATCATTAGTGCATTTTGAAAATGGCTTAATATGAGCAGCTTCTAATAATTCTGGTGTTTCTAAACAACAAATTTTACATCTATTATCACGTTGAAATATGACTCTTCTAAATATATGTTGAAATTTTCTTGTTTTTACTTTTTCATCTAAATTCAATTCATTGACCATCATTTGTTGATATCAAAAATTATTATAATTTTCAAACTCTTTTTGAGAAAGATCTTTAAAGTCAGGTATGCATTTTTTTAATGTTTTATAAGATTCAATAATTAATAAATTTTTTAAATTAATTTTATCTTGTTCTGAACCTTCATATTTAATCATAATTCATTTTTCTTTTCTATCAAAATATCAAAAACCATTTGAATTTAATTTTTTTATTGGTTGTTCAAAAAGATTAGATACAACTTGCTTTGCAACATTATTATTAAAAACAAGAAATCAATTTTCTTTTGAATTATGAGTTTTAAGATATTCATACATAATTTCAGAATTCATTAAGTAATCATAGTACATTTTAGTAATTGGACTTTTATCATTAATAAAAATTTTGTTATTAAATAGTTTATTTACATCTTCTATGCAATTGCATATAGCTAAAATTAATAATGGTTTATATGGATATTTATAACCATTTATATTAATCCCATTTAATGTTTTTCCACATGAATTAAGTGGTGCATTACTGTTTAAGGAATTAATAAATGTTTTTATTTTTTCATCAAGCTTCATATAAACATTATACCAACTATAGTTGTTAAGAGAATATTAACTATGAATTATCCTGTTTATATTTTTTAATTCTTTGTTCATTAATCTTTTTTTCTAAATATTTACGTTTCGATTTTTGTTTTATTTTTTTAATTTCTTGCTTCTTCTTCTTTTTATAGTTAGGTTTAACCTTTTGTTTTTTATTTGATATTTTAGAAATTTCTAATTGAGTTTGCTTATCTAAAACAGATACTTTTTTCTTATATTCATAGTTAATTTCATTTAGTGTATTATTTTTTATTTTGTAATGATTAAATATTATTCCCTTTGATTCTAATTTTTTTAATTTATCATCATTTTTTCCATCATAAAATAAATAGGATTCACCAGTATATTTTGACCTTCCTGACCTTCCTGATCTATGCACATATCATTCAGGATCATCTGGGAGATCTCAACTTATTACATGACTCACTCCATCTATATCTAAACCACGACTTGCTAAATCACTTGCTACAACATATTGATATTCTAAATTTTTTATTTTATTGTATGTAGTTTTTCTTTCTCTACTACTTAATCCTCCATGAATAGCAATTGCATTGATGTTTAATTGATGTAAAGATTCCATTATACTTTTAATATCTTTTTTATTATTAGCAAAGATTAAAGAAATATATGGTTTGATAGTTTTTGTAAATATTTCAAGACTTTTAAATTTATCTAGATGGTGAATGACAAAATGTTTAATGTTTTTATTTTCATAAATTGATTGACCAACTTTGATTATTTTTGCTCCAGAAACATATTTAGATAAGTTATTAATTAACAATTCATGTAATGTAGCACTTCAAATTAATTTTTGTGAATTATTAGGAAGTATATTTAATATAGTATCTAAATCCTTAAAGAAACCTAAATCAAGAATCATGTCTGCTTCATCTAAAACAATTGTATTAACTTTACTACAATCAATTTTTTTATTTAATAATAATTCTTTTAAACGAGTAGGTGTAGCAATTAAAATTTGGACTTTATTGTTATTGATTTTTTGTATTTGCTTATTTATATCACTACCACCAATTAATAATGCATGTTTTAAAGACTTTTCATATTTAGTAAATTTAGATATTACTGAATATATTTGATTAGCAAGTTCTCTTGTAGGGCTTAAAATTATAACTTGCAAATCATTATTCAATTCTAATTTATTTAAGATTGGTAAAACAAAACTTAATGTTTTACCAGTTCCTGTAGCTGACACACCAATTACATTTTTATTTTTTATAATGTGTGGAATAGTTTTAGATTGTATCTCAGTAAGCTTCCTAAAACCCATATCATTAATTGTTTTATTAATTCAATCTTTAAATCCATTTATTATCATTATCACACCATCATTTCTTGTTTTTTTGTTTGAGTTAAAACTTTTGCTCAATCACTAAATTTGAAAACAAAAAGACCAACAATCATTTTAACAATTTGATTAGATTCTAATAAAAATACATATGCTAATGGGTCCATATTTTTGGTAACCCCAGTTAGTGTTAATGGCATCATCATAATTACTCAAATTAAAGTTATTCCCCCATCAATTACTACAACTAATTTAGATCCACCTGAATTTGCTGAATAATAAGCGATTGCCGATACCCCTTGAGTGATAAGTATTGGTGTCATCACCCATTCAAGATTTCTTGATAATGTATTCATTTCATTAGTTGCAGCTGGCGATAGTATTGGATTTATGAAACAAGCTAAAACAAATAATAAGATACCAAGAAAAGTTGACATCGATATTCCTCAAACAAGAAGTATGTTAGCATTATGTTTAGCTTTTTTAACATTACCAGAACCTAATTCACTACCTACTAACACTGATGCAGCCGTTGACATTCCTGGTCATATGCATGTTGTAAATTGAATAATTAGCATCAAGTTTGTTGTAGCATCATGAACATATGGATTAAAACTTAACACACATACCATTAGCAGCATATTACAAAAAGCAAATACTGCTTCATTAATAAATGTAGAAGATCCATTTTTTATAATTCTAAATAATTTTTTAATACTTATTTTTCATGATTTAAAATATCATAAGTATAAATCTTTTCTTCACAATATATATACTGTTATAAAAGTAAATTGGACTAATCTAGATATACCTGTAGATATTGCAACGAACGCAATTGTAGTTTCAATATTATCAGAAAAAATAATAACAATAGGATCTAAAATTGCATTTGTAGCAGCACCAGCACAAGATGCAAAAAAAGCTATTCATGCTTTTTTTGTTTCCTTTAATGAATATGATAATGTCATTCCCATTGCTAATGGGATAAATGTGAAAGTGGTAAAAAATAAATATATTTGAGCAAGGTAATGAACTTCACCATTATTTGTTCCAGTTGTTATTCCTATTAATTTACCTGGAATTATACTTATTACTAAAATTATTGGGATTTGAACAATAAATGAAGATCATAAACGTACACATATTGATTGCCTCACTGCATTGTAATCTTTATTTCCATAATATTGACTTAACATAATACCAATACCATTTAATCATCCACATATAAATAATAATTGGAAATTAACAATAGGATTAGCAAGACCTAATGCTTCTTTAGCAGCATTTGCTAATTCTTTATCTTTAATTAATGTTGCAATTGCGAAATTATCAATATATAAAATTAATATTGTAACAATTGATTGTAATGCTGACGGGACAAATAATTTTGAAAATAGTTTTACAAACTCTTTATCTCCAAAAAATTTAGATAATATATTATTATTTATTTTATTTAAATTAGTCATACAATTTTATTTTACCAAATATTTAATTTGTGATTTATCAATAAAAAGTGTTAAATCCTACACATGGACATAAAAATGGGACAATTACTTTATATCATATTATTTTTATAATTAATCGGACTAAGTCAACTTAATTTTTCTTGTATTCTTTTATTGTTGTAATAAAAAATATATTCATCAATTAAACATTTAAG
>CASESV010000027.1 GCA_949290735.1 uncultured Mycoplasmataceae bacterium | reverse complement strand
TTCATATAAATCAAAAAAATATATTCATTCATTTTTAGTTAATCATGGGACTTTCTTTTTCATATTTCTCCTTATGTCCCATTTTTATGTCCATGTGTAGGATTTAACAAATATCTTTTTTTTACATTATGTCATAATATTACTAATAATTGATAGTAATAATTATATTTTAACCTTACTAACATTAACGAATTTTTCAAACAATTTATTAGGCTTTAATGGTCTAGATTGAAATTCTGGATGATATTGAACTCCAATAAAATAAGGATGATTTTTAATTTCCATAATTTCAACAATATCTCCATTCATAGAAGATCCAGACATTATAAATCCTTCTTGTTCAAAACTTTTTAAAAAATCAATATTGAAGCAATATCGATGTCTATGTCTTTCAATAGCATATTGAGATTGATAAACTTTACTAGCTAGTGTTTTATCACTAATATCTATTTTAAAATCACCAAGTCTTAATGTTCCACCAATCTTTTTTTCAAGTTTTTTATCCATAACTGTAAAAAGAGGATATTTTGTGTTTTTGTCAAACTCAACTGAGTTTGCTCCAGTTAATTTTAGAACATTTCTAGCAAACTCAATGCAAGCAACTTGCATTCCTAAACAAATACCAAAGTATGGTATTTTATTTTCTCTTGCATATTGCGCAGCTAAAATCTTTCCTTCAATCCCTCTCTCACCAAAACCACCTGGAATTAATATTGCGTTGTGACCTTTTAATTTTGTTTTAAAATTAGAAGAATTAATTTTTAATGAATCAATTAAATTAATATTTAAGTCAACATTTTCTTTATATGCAGCAATTTTTAATGACTCTATAACAGATAAATATGCATCAGGTAATTCAGTGTATTTACCAACTAATGCAATAGATGATTTATATTTTTTTTGATTTGAAATTGTCGAAAGAAATTTATTTCAATTATCTATATTTCCACTTTTTTTCATATTAAAATATTTAAATATAGATTTAGCTATTCCTTGTTCATAAAGAAGTTTTGGAACTTCATAAATTGTTTTACAATCTACAGAAGAAAAAATATTATTAGCATCAATATCACATGATCATGCAAGTTTTTGTTTAATTTCTTCACTAGCCTCTTCATCTGTTCTTAAAACTAAAATATTTGGAATTATACCTAAATTCATTAAATTTTTAATAGAATGTTGAGTTGGTTTAGTTTTTATTTCATTATTTGCACTTACTCTAATTAATGGTGAACAATGAACAAATAAAATATCTTTTCTTGAATATATTTTACAATATGATCTCAATGCTTCAATGAATGGAAGTGATTCAATATCACCAATAGTACCCCCAATTTCAATAATTAAAAAATCAGGCTTATCGGTTTTAATTATAGAATTTATTTTAGATTGAATTTGATTTGTTATATGTGGAACAACCTGAACAGTTTTTCCGCCATATTTTCCTGATCTTTCATCTTTTAGAACTTCATTATAAATTCTTCCTGCTGTAACTGATGAATATTTATTTAATTCATGATCAATAAATCTTTCATAGTGTCCTAAGTCTAAATCAGTTTCAGCTCCATCTTTTGTAACAAACACTTCACCATGTTGATATGGACTTAATGTACCTGGATCAATATTTAGATATGGATCTAGTTTTTGCATACTTATCTTATAATTAAATTCTTTTAATATTCTACCAATAGAAGAAGCAACTATACCTTTTCCTAATGATGAATAAACTCCACCGGTAATTACAATAATTTTTGTTTTCATAATGAATAATTTTACACTAAGTAAATAATAAATATTTGATTATTTTTTTCATATATTTAATTCTATTAAAAAGAAATATAATGTTGAGAATTTAACAATACTATTGTGTTTTTTTTTAACAAATAGCTATCAAATTATGTAAATATTATACATAAATTATTATTGTTTATTTCTTTTTTTTATATATAGAAGAGTATTTTAAATATCAAAATAATTTAAAAAGTACACTAACTCATATATTGAGATAGTGTACTTAATAATTATTTTTAAATTACAACTTCATTCAATTATAGAATAATTTGTGAATACTTAATAATTGTATTTTCTAAACCTACTTGTTTAATACTATTTGATATTTCAACTGAGTCTTTATCATTTGGATTGTTGTATTGATAAAGATCTTTAATTAGTTGAGCCATAAAGTTTTTATCATTTAAATCTTTTTCAGATTTTAAATAAATTGGTATCACACGATTATCCTTTTGTAATTTTAAAATCATGTTTCTTGCAATTCTTTCGTTATCATCATTTAATTCTTTTTGACTAAAACGACTGATAGAATCATCAAATATTTTAGCAACTTCTGTACCTGAAACATTAACTATTTCAGGTATGTATTTAACATAAATATCTTTCAGTTTTGTTATTCTACTCATAATGTTGTGATCACTAAGAGTTAGGTGAATTTTATTATAACCTGCATTATGGCCTAAAACAGCAACAATAAAATGTAAACCATTAATCATAAACAATTTAAGTTTTATATATTCTTCTAGAACTTCTACTAGTTGGCAATTTTTGTAAACTGATTGATTTTTAATGTTTTTATTTTCTAAAATCACCTTATAATAAGGTTCACAAATAACATCTAAAGTATCTCTTGATGAATTTGGAATAATTCTATCAACTACGGCATCAATGAAATTTATTTTAGTTAATTTAACAAGTGATTTTAAATGTGTCGCTGGTCTAACATTATTTTCAAAGCAAACAAAATCCACTTCTTTATCGAAATCACTATCATTAAATTTGTTTAGAAAATTAGCTACATGGACTAGATTTTCAAATCCAACAGCTGTAGTAATTACATCAGCATTTAAAATTTCTTTTTTTATTTCATCAAAATTTGTTGCAAGATTAAATGCTTTGATGTTTTCAATAATACATGGTTCTGAATTAAACTTATTGATTACATATTTTTTTTCTTTATTAATTTTATCAACCACTTCTTGATTAATATCTAAAAAGGTATATTCTGAATCATTAAATTTAAATACTTCTGGAATTAATCCACGACCAATATTACCAGATCCAAAAACAACTATTTTCATCCAAGTTCCTTAATAATTGAAGAAAGCGGTTTTTTAAGTGAATCAATAACTTTTTCTTCTGAATCAAAATTAATAGCAATATTAGTTAAAATTTCCATATGTTCATCTGTTTTTGATGCAATCCCAATAACATAATGAACTTTATTACCATCTCATGTAATAGGTGATTGAGATCTAATGATAACTAAACCTGTTTTTAAAACATCATTTTTAGCTTCAATACTTCCGTGTGGTATAGCAATAAAATTTCCTATATAAAATGAAGCTTGCTTTTCACGTGTTTTAATTGCATTCATATAATTATCTTTAGTGAATTTATTTTCAACAAATAATTCTACAATTCTTTCTAATGCATCTTTTTTGGTAATTTTTTTAACTTCTTCTTGTACTATTTTCATTTAAGCTCCTTTTGCTTTTTTTAATGTTTTAATTAATAAATCATATTCTGAAGCTTTTAAAAATTGATCAATTGCATATATATAAGCATTTGGTGCAACAGATGGTACTAAATGTTGGAATGTTTTTTGAGTTACCACAATATCAACATCTTGAGGAAGGTTTTTAATCGCACAATTAGTAATTTTAATATCTGGAATTTTTTCAGCTGTTGCATACTTTCTTAATAATCCAGCACCCATTGCTGATGAACCCATACCAGCTTCACATGCAAAAATAATTTTTTTAGCTTTTTTAGCAACTTCCAATAAACTATCATTTGCGCTTGCTACTACTTTTTCTGATTCTAATTCTTGTTTTTTAATTTCTTCCTTTAAAGTTTTCATGTTTTCTTTTGGAAGAAGTTGTCAATATTTCTCTTTTGTTGATTTAACTTTAACATCTTTACCTTTTTTATTTTGTTTTGGTAGATAGTCAATAGTTCTTGTCTGTCTAATATCATCTAATTCGATATATTCAATTGAAGATATTTTCTTATCTGATTTAGCTAATTTTATTTTCTTAACTTTAAAATCTTTATTTTCTCCAAAATCAGATTTCTTTTTTTGTCCTCTTAAGAATAAATCATTTTTAATTTGTAATGATTCAACTGGTTTTGCTATTTGTGATTCTTCAATATAGTAAAGTTGCTTATCATCTCTATATTTGTAAAATACTCTATATAAATATGTTTTAACTTTTGGTTGGCCCTCAGAAACTTTTTGTTCTCCAGTTTTTTTGTTGATTACTGGAATTTCTTCATAGTAAAACTTAACTATATATTTTTTATTAGATAATACAAAGAAATCTTCACTTCCATCTACATATGTAATTTTTTCTCATTTGTATTTTACATTTAATTCTTGTCCATCTACTTTTTTAGTTTTTACAGTCTTGTCATAATGAACATTTTTGATTGGTTTTAGTTTGTTTACATCAAATAATGGTTGAACACTTGATCCTTTGTTATATAAAGCTTGAATTCTAGCGAATTTTGGATTGAAGTAAACTCTGTCTCCATTTTTCTTTCTTTGAATAATTAACATTGCAGATGTCAAGATGAATGTTACTGCCATTGCTCCAAAGATTGCTAAACTTAATCCTGCATAATCCATTGGTTGAGTATTACATGCTAAATAGTTCATAATTATTGAACCAGGTGAAGGAGTAAATATACCACCAACATCAAAGATTTGATACATGAATGTTGCAAATACACCACCACAAATTAATCATAATAAATTTAATGGCTTAGTTAATACAAATGGATAGTAAACTTCGTGAATACCTCCAATGAAATGAATTGGTGCTGCAGCCGCTGCTTGGCCTTTTTCTTCTTTTTTAGATGAGAAGAATAAGTAAGCTAATAATAATCCCATACCTTGTCCTGGGTTTGGATCCATAAAGAATAATACAGATTTACCTGCAGTATCAACTTCATTATAACCTAATGGTCCAAAAATACCATGGTTAACCGCATTATTTAAGAATAATACTTTTTCAGTTTCCACAAAAATTGGTAAAATCGGTAATAAATTATTATCATAAATACCATTAATTATGATATAGAAAATAGACTGAATAACTGCCATAAATAAAGCAATTCCTCAGAAACCAATAAAGATAATAACTAATCCATATAGTCCAACAGATAAGTTATTTACAAGCATTTCAAATCCTGATTTAATTCTATCAGATCATAATACTTCAATTTTTTTAAATACAAATGCACTTAAAGGTGCAAAGATCATTGCCCCCATTATCATAGTAGGTGCTTCTGTACCATATAAAGTTTCATTTCCAGTTATAGATACCATTACATGGTTAAATAAAGTTTCATCACCTGGTTGAGTAAGTACTCCATTTTCATATACAGGTAATGTTGCAAATGGTGCTGTACCACCTATAACTCCAAGAGTTGCAATAACTCCAATAATTCCACCTTTTATATCGTGGACTTGTTTTCCCGCAAAGAACCCAACGACGACAGGGATAACATATTTAATTCCTATAGCTATAACTTGTTCCATGTAAAATAATCTTGCAGCTGGTAGAGAGTCAAGACCTTCTTTTTCCATAATGATCGTTTTAGCAGCTAAAACAATAGCTGTAAATAACCCTCAAGCAATGATTAAACTAATTAATGGCATAATCATTCCTGCAAGAAAAGCACCAAATTTTCTTAAACCGTTTTGCATTCTTTTACCAAATGATAATTGTTGCTGTGGCATTTGATGCATTACAGTTTGATCATGTTTAGTGTTTGTCTTTACTTGATTCATTATATCTCCTCCTTTCCTTTATTTTTTTAATTTATAATTTTTACTTCTTTAATAATTTTTTACTTGTGATTTTAATTATGATTAATTAGTCTTATATCAATCATCATCTAATGCCAAGTTAGCAAAAGTATCACATTTATTGTGAGTTGTAGATTCATGACGATTTAATGTTCTTTCCAATAAATCTAAATCTTGTTCACTTAATGCAACATCAAGTCCCTTAACATTATCAATAATCTCAGCTTCTATATCTGATCTTGGAATAGGACAGAATCCCATACCCTTAGAAAAAGCAATCATAATTTGAGCTTCTGAACATTTATATTTTTCAGCCATTTTTTTAATTAGTTCATTTTTAAAGTTAAAAGGCGCATCACCAAATGGTCTTCAACCTTGTAAAACAATGTTATTTTGTTTTGCATGAACAATTCTATCTTTTCTAACAAAAGTAACTGAACACTCAATTTGATTAATTTGTGGCATTACTTTTGTTTCATTATAAAGAATTCTAATTTGGTCTGGATCGAAATTTGAAACCCCAATCACATCTACCAAACCTTTTTCTTTACATTCAATTAATTCTCTTCATGCTTTGACATTCATTGTCATATCAACATGTGGACGATGTAACATAAAACAATCAATTTTATCCAAATTCAATCGTTTAAGAGAAGCTCTTAATTCATTTTCTACACCATTTTTAAAATCTGATGGTCAAACTTTTGATTGAATAATAGGTTTTTTATATCACTTTTCGTTTTCTATTTTTTTAATTGCATTTGCTATTAACTCTTCTGTACCATACAATTTTGCAGTATCAATAAATGAATAATTATTTTTTATTGCATATTCAATAGCTTTATCCATTTTAGATTGATCCAATATCTTGTAAGTACCAAATCCTATTTTAGCCTTTAAAATATCGTTCATAACCCTCCTCAATATAACCTTAATAAAGATTATTGGTCAATACTATGACCACTTTTTATATTGACATAAAAAATGAATATTTTTCCCAAAATTTAATACATGATATAGTATTGGGATAATATTAAAAATATTATGTTATAATAATTAGTTATAGGTTTTTGTTAATGCTAAATAAATTATATTTCTTAAATTATTAATAAGCTATCATTTAATTTTTAAAAATAAATAAACTTAAGAAATGTCATAAAATACATTAATAATAATGAACATAAATTAAATTGATTTATGTTTATTTTTAATTTGATTTAATGAATTAATATTATCAAAAACATCATTTGAATCTATGAAGAATATGTTATTTTTTTTATTTATTATATTATCTAATTCTTTTTTATTTTTTAAATAAATTGTTTTCTTTTTTAAAAAACTATCATTGCTTATATACTTATTTATAAAATCATCTATTTTATGATTATCAATTTCATTAATAATTATTAATATAAATTTTTTATTTTTTTGATACTTCAAAAATTTGAACAGTGTTAATAAATTTGTTAAATTGTCATTATTTTGTATTTCTTTAACTAAAATTACATTAGAATCTCATTTTCTATCAATATTATTTTTTATCAAATGTTTTATTGAATTATTTTTTCTATTACATTCCAATATAATTCTTTCAGAACAAAAATCTAAATTATCATATCTAACTCCTTCATCATCAAAAAATATTTTTTTAATGAAAAAACCGTATTCTTCCAGAATATTTTTATAAAAATCAAAACTTCTATGAAATTCATATCTACAAATAAAATTTGTTTTTTTAATATATTTATTATTAATAGAATATTCACCATTATAAACTGATGTTTTTTCTGTTGATATAACATCATCAAAAAAAGGATTACAAAATGAAATAATCATTTTTGAAGAACTCTTAGAAAGATTTTTTAAATCATTTAAAATTTCTCGTAGCATTTTATCATCAACAATGCACAAAACTAAATTGCATAATATCAAGTCATATTTGTTATTCACTGGAACTACATCATATAATTTTATTTTTTTGTTAGCTTTATTTTTCATTAAATCAAAATTTACATCATAGGCACTGCATTCACCAAAATACAAAGAAGCATAATTTATCAATTCACACTTTCCAGCTCCATAATCAAATGCTGATTTTTTAGACTTGTTTTTAAGTAAAATTTTTTTTATGATCTCATCATGAATTAATGATTCACCATTAAAATCTTTTATTATTTTTTCTCAATTTTTTAATCTAATATTATTATCATTAAAATTATTTTTATATGATAAAAATATACTTCTTTGTTGTGATATTCAATCGTGGTCTTGAGAACAACACATTCTGTATGATCTACCAATAAGTTTTTTATACTCTTCATCATTAATTTTCTTTATACCATTACCATAGTCAATAAATTTTATTTGTTTATTATCTATTACAAAATTTTCTTGCTTCATATTTGATATAGTTAGATTATTAGATATAAGAAATTTGATGAAGTCTATTATTTGATTTTTATATCCTCCATAATATTTTTCATTTTCATGATATAAGTATTTTATATAATTATATTTTGCGTTAAAGCATTCAATATTATAAAAAAAATCATTACTAGGAATTGAATTAATAAAATTACTTAATTTTAAGATTTTTTTTCTTTTAAAAAATATTTTATATACATATTTTTTGTCATGAACTATTAAACCTTCATGTCCTATTCCTAACAAAAAGCATTCTCTTTTTATTTCATTTTCAATTCATTTTTTCATTTTATCTATATATGTATAATTTTTTAAAATTTTAAGCTTATTTAATAATGAATAAATAGATATATGTACATTAAATTTATTGATTTGATTGTTAATATCGAATATTATTTTTTTAATCTCTTTAATACTGAAATATGACATGTATTTTTTGTCATCTAAAATTTCCAATAATCCATTTATTCTATATAAATTTCTCACTATTAATGAAAAACGCATATTATAAAAATAAAAAAATTTAGATGTTATTATTTTTATATTTTTAAAATCAAAATTAAAATAGTCAATATTTCTTAATTTATCAAAAGCTTTAGTTATTGTAGATCCTATTAAATCACTTTTTAATTTTTCTAATTCTTTTTCAAAATCAAATTTTAATGCGCCTTTATTATGCTTTATAGCTGTATTTATACCTAATATTTTGTACCCTAATTTCCTAGCTATCAAAACTCAAAAATAATCCCCTCTTCTTCCTTGTATATCTACAAAATCTACTGAAATAGTGGGGATTTTTAATATTTCCCTATTGAAAACAAAAGTATTACCGCCCCTTGAATAAGGTTCAAATTCCTTCAATATAGGTCTATAACATTTTCGTGTTATAACATTTCTATGAAAAATATCATTAATGTTTGATGTTTCACAATAAAATGGAGTCTCTAAGTGTTTACTATTATTATTACTTAAATCATAGTAGTAATCATGATTTAATTTCTTTGGATTTTGATGAAATTTATTTTTGACTTTATTAGTATAAACAAAATCAATTAGGCTGGTTCTTAAGCATGATAATAGAGGAGTTGGTGGTTCATTATAGTAACTTCCAATAATAGCATCAAACTTATTATATTTTTTATAAATATTTATTAAATTAATTGCATTATCAGATTCATCAATTAATTCCATGTCATCATCTACAATTCAAATAAAATCACCATCTTTTGAATTATCATACAAAACAAATTGCAATAGTGTTCTAGCTATAGTAATATCAATTTTACTTCTATTATTAATGCATTTTTTAAATATGTTTTCCAAAATGTTTTCTTTATATATTTTCTGAATATCATAAATATTGTAAGTAATAACATTACATTCATTTATATTTTTTTTATCAAATTCAAAATTTGCAAATACAACTATTTTTAAACTATAATTAGAATACATTTTTTTAATCTGTTTTATCATATTTTTATATGAATTAAAATTAGAAGCAATAAATCCGACTATTACATTTAAATTAGAATTATTAACAAAATTATTAATTTCAAATTCACACAATTTAGCTTTTTGTTCTATAGTTTGTGTTATATCTTTTTTTGTTAAATCAATACCTAAAAATTTTGCTCTATCAAGAAAATTCGAAATTAATTGCTCATTATTGAAAAAACCATTATTTTTAATATAAAATGAAATTAATGACTTTTTCTTTTCTATTTTATTATTTGTTAATCTAACTCTATTATTTTTAGCATTAATATTTACTAGTATTTTATTTATTCTAGAGTATTTGTTTTTAAGCATTAAAACTCTAGTAAAAAAGTCTCTATCTGTAGTTGAGTTCAAATTTTCATCAAAACAACCAGCTTTTAGTAATAATTCCATTCTAATAAATGTATTTGATCCTTGAATTCCTGGGTTTGAACATAAAAAATCTTCTAACTTAATATTTAATGGTGGGATTACTAATTCAAAGCCACTATTTTGAATGTATTTATAACCTGCAGCAATTATATCAGCTCCTTTACCAATTTGAAACTTACATTCTTTAATGTAATCAATATTTCAGGTATCATCGTCATCCAAAAGTGCAATATAAATATCCTCATAATTACAATTTGGATTATTAATAATTATTCAATCTATAGCCTTATTTAAATTACTTGCATAATTTATACCATTATTATTTTGAATATAAATAACATCTTTAATGTTTTTTAAAATCAATTTTTCTTTTTTAATATTATCAACAGATGAATTTGAAACAACTATTATTTTATCTACTTTTGTTGTTTGTAAAAGAATAGATTTTAAACTTTTTTTTAAAAAATTAACTCTATTTTTTGTTGCTATCACTGCATAAATCATTAAAATCACCTCTATTATATTGATTATTCTTTTCAATAACTGAATTGATTAATGAAGAATCAATGCATTTAACTTTAAATTGATGTTGTAATGATGAAATATCTTTAGGTAAGCAACTACCACTATAACCTCTATTATTTTCATATACAAAAGTATGACTTCTACCTATTCTAGGATCTGCAATTCATATCTCTCTAACTTGGTTATAATTAATATTCATTTTTTCACATAAATCATACATTTCATTACAAAATATAACTTTTGTAGCAAAAAATGCATTTTCCATATATTTCGCCATTTCTACCTCTTTGGCTGGTGCTTGATATATATGAACATTAGAATTCATAACTGTTTGATAAGCTTTAATTACATAATTAATATCTAAAGGATCTCCGCCAAATGATAATCATTGACGATCAGATAAATTTGCAAAAGGATGAGCTACTGTTTCTCCATAATACTCAGGTTGGAAAACGATTTTCTTATTATATTTCTTTTTTAATATATCTGTAAATCCAATTTCTACTGTAGATCTCAATACTATAACTTTTGCCTCACATCACGATACAACATACTCAACTACTGAAGTATCACATGAACCATCATTTTTTGGTGGTGTTGGTACACAAACAAAAACCACATCACAACAATTAATATGATCTTTTAATCCCATTCCCAATGGTTCATCATATATATATGCATCAATAAATAAATTATGCATAGCTTTGCCGACATGCCCATATCCAATTATACCTATTTTCACATTGCCCCCCCCATAGTAAAAAAGCATTAAATATATGTTTTAAAATTGATTTACTTTATATTTATTAAAAACATAATTTTGTTAAGCATTTACAATATATCAAAAAAAAAAAAAAAAAAAGCAATACTAGTGTGATAATATGCACTATTTACAAATAATTTATGACTATAAGATTCTTAAAAGAAAATTTATTCACAAGAAATAATCATGTAATATATTTAATGTTTTTACAATAAATGAGTAGGAATTAAATAATTAATATGTTTGTTAATTCATCTGAATCATTAATCATCCACTGATAAGTTATTAATATATCTCTAATGATATTGAATTGTTTAAATATAATTTACTATTTTCTTTTGTTGCAAGAGATTAATAAAATAATTGATGTACTATACATTTTTTATTAAATTAAACACTAAATTTTTCAGATACAAAATGGAAATAAATCAAATATTTTTCTTTTAATTTCTTTTGCATTTTTTAATTCTAATATTATTTCATCATATATTTCTTTTAGATTTTTAAAATCATTACTAATACTAATTCATTGATTTTTGAATTTTTTTATATTATCATTATTTTTTTCAAAAATATGACTTGTTTTTAGCCCCAGAATTTCTTCTAATGATTTTTCAATTATTTTATACATCATTTTATAACAACCATCTCAATTATCTTCTTCATCTATATTTAAATGATAATTTGCAGCAAAATGAGCCTAAATTTAAAAATGTGAAAATATTGTGCATTTTCTTCCTTGCCTTATTATATCCTAAAGATATATAATATGTTTATTTACATTGCCAAA
>CASESV010000026.1 GCA_949290735.1 uncultured Mycoplasmataceae bacterium | reverse complement strand
TATTTCCAGATAAGATTGTGGTATAAATTAATTGATGTGTAGTGCATTACCGAAAAAACTTATTTTAAGAGTTTCTCCAAAAATCGCTACACTTCCAAAATTAACTAAATTTTAGAATTAAAAATCAATATTTTTTTAGAAAAAATAGATAAATTTAAAAATAAAAAAACTTTTTTTGATAACTTTTTTTAATTTTATGATTAAATATTGTAAAATATTTAAGGTTTATGATTAAGTCTACTCAAGATATTGAACTTATAAAAAAAGCTGCTGCAATTTGAAAAGAAACAAGATCAGCTTTAATTGCGGCCACTAAACCAGGAATTAGTTTATTAGAGTTAGATGCAATTGCAAAAGAAACAATTGAAAGTCATGAATTTGCCACTTGTGCTTTTTTTGGTTATGGTGGTTTTCCTGGTCATATTTGTATTTCAGTGAATGATTGTATTATTCATGGAGTCCCAAATGAATACATCATTAAAGATGGTGATTCAGTAACTTTCGATGTTGGAGTTAAATATGCAGACCATTTTTGTGATGCTGCATTCACAGTGCTTGTAGGAAATGTTTCACAAGAAGCAATTGATATTAGTCAAGTTTGCTATGAAAGCTTAATGCAGGCAATCAACATCATTAAACCAGGAACTTCTACATATGATATTACTTGTGTTATACAAGATTATGTAGAGGGTAAAGGCTATGAAGTTATTAGAAACTTTACTGGACATGGTTGTGGTAACCAATTACATGAAGAGCCAGCTATTTCTAATTATCGTTCACCAGAGTTTAATCTAACAAAAGTTAAGCTGCAACCTGGAATGGTCATTTGCATTGAACCTATGATAATGACAGATTCTAATAAATATGTCATTGATGAAAAAAATAAGTGAAGTGTAAGTGCAAAAAATAAAAAATTAACATCACATTGAGAACATATGGTACTTGTGACTGAAACTGGATGTGAAGTTTTAACAAAATAGGAGATTTAATGAGTCAAGATAAGATTACAATGAAGGGAACAATTATTGAAATTGTTTCTGGAGGAAAATTCAAAGTTAAACTTGAAAATGATATGGAAGTAAGTGCTCAAATATCAGGAAAAATGAGAGTGAATAAAATTTCCATCTTACCAGGAGATCAAGTTGATGTTGAATTAAGTCCTTATGATCTTACAAAAGGTCGTATTACTTATCGCCATCGTTAAAAAGAAAGGTATAACATATGAAGGTAAGAGCATCAGTTAAACCTATCTGTAAAGATTGTAAAATCATCAAAAGAGAAGGTGTGATTAGGGTTATTTGTAAAAATCCTAAACACAAACAAAGACAAGGATAGGAGAAAATATGGCACGTATATTAGGTGTAGATATTCCAAACGACAAACGGATTTTAATTTCTTTAACCTATATTTATGGTATTGGCCGTAGTCGTTCAAGAGACATTTTAAAAGAAGCTAAAATTGATGAAAACATCAAAACAAGAGATTTAACAGAAGAACAAATTGCATCAATCCGTCAAGTGGCATCTAAATATCAATTAGAAGGTGATCTTAGAAGAGAAATTGCAATGAACATTAAACTAAAAATGGAACTAGGTTGCTATTCAGGTCTAAGACATAGAAGAGGATTACCTGTTAGAGGTCAAAGAACAAAAACAAATGCTAGAACTCGTAAAGGTCCTCGTAAAACAGTAGCTAACAAGAAGATTGAGGCTAGATAGGAAGTAAGATTATGGCAAAGAAAAAGAAAATTAATTTTACTGATGGTATTGTTCATATTCATGCTACTAGAAACAACACAATTGTTTCTTTATCAGATGTTAAAGGAAATGTTATTACTTGAGCATCAAGTGGTAGTATTGGATATAAAGGTGCAAAAAAGAAAACATCATATTCAGCTGGTTTAGCGAGTGAGCATGCAGCAAAAGCAGCATATGCTTTAGGTTTAAGAACTGTGTCTGTGCATGTAAATGGTGTAGGTTCTGGTGCAGAAACTGCTATTAGAAGTTTACAAACAGCTGGTTTGAAAGTTACAGCAATTAGAGATGTAACTCCAATTCCACATAATGGTTGTAGACCACCAAAAAAACCAAGATAGTTTTATAGATAATTAAAGAGGGAGATTTCAATATGGAAAAATTTTTAAAATATGATATCAAAATTGATACAGAAAAAAGTACAGATACTTACACAAAAATGACAATTAAACCTTTAGAAAGAGGTTTTGGAAATACTTTAGGAAATGCTTTAAGAAGAGTTTGTTTAAGTTCTATCCCAGGTGCATCAATGTTTGCAATTAAAATTCCTGGTGTTACACATGAATATCAAACTATTAAAGGAGTTCTTGAAGATGTAACTCAAATTATCTTAAATCTAAAAAAGGTTATTATTCAAATAGATGAAGAAATTATTCCAAGCGAAGAATTGAATAATACACCAATTGAAAAATGACCAGTACTTACAATTGAAAAAAACAAAAAATGTGAAATTACAGCAGGTGATATAGAAGTTCCAGCAGGATTTAAAATCATTAACAAAAATGCACACATTGCAACATTAACAGATGATATTGATTTTAAATTATATATTTACGCTAAATTAGGAAGAGGATTTAAAACTTTCAAAGAAAACAAAGAAGGATTATCACTTTCAATTATTCCAACTGATTCTGACTTTTGTCCAGTTACAAAATTTGCATATTCAGTTGAAGAAGTTAAAAATTCTAAATCAGCTGTTGTTGACGAATTAAATATTGAAATTTCAACAAATGGTTCAATTACATCTGCTTATGCAGTTGCATTAGCTTCTAAAATTTTAGTTGAACACTTTAATTTAATTTCTGGTTTAGATAAATATGTTGAAGAAATTAAAGTAATGAAAGAAAAAGAAGCTGAAGAAAAGAAAGTAAACCTTTCAATTCCAATTGAAGAATTAAATTTATCAGTAAGAGCATACAATGCTTTAAAACAAATTCAAATTAATACAACTCAAGAATTAATTGAAAAAACAAGAAAAGAAATTGATAACATTAGAAATTTAGGTAAAAAATCTGTTCAAGAAATCATTAAAGAAATTCACGATCGTGGTTTGAAACTTAAAGATGAATAATAAGGAGGCACAAAATGTCATTTCAAAATAAAGAAGGAAAGACAAGTTCATGAAGAAAAACAGTTATTCGTCAACAAGTTTCTGACGTCTTAGCATACGGTAAAATTATTACTACCTTAACAAAAGCTAAGGAATCACAAAGACATGTTGACAAAATGATAACTCTTGCAAAAAAAGATACTTTAGCTTCAAGAAGAAAAGCTGCATCAGTTTTATTAAATACTTCAAAAATGACAGCTGATGAAATTTTGAAAAAATTATTTAGTGAATATGGACCTAAATATAAATCAAGAAACGGTGGTTACACTAGAGTCTTAAAATTAGGATCAAGACCTGGTGATAATACAGAAGAAGCAATATTAGAGCTAGTTTAGGAGGGAAACATGGCACTTAAAAGAGCAATTAGATTACAATGTAGTGAATGTAAAAGAATTAACTACTTATCTCGTAAAAATCAAAAAGCAAATCCAGATAAACTAGAACTTAATAAATATTGCAAGTGATGTAAAAAAGCTACAGTTCATAAAGAAACTAAAGACTATAGAAAATAAGTTATTTTTAATTTAAATTAATACTGGTTAATCCAGTATTTTTTATAAACATCATTAAAATAGTTAATTTATTAAAACATCATTAAAAGCAAAAATAAGAATTATTACTGTTTTTTTTTTTTTTTTGCTTTGTGTTATATTAAATATGTGTTTAAATTTTTTTAAACCAATTCAAATTAATAATAAAGGAGATTAAAAAAAATGGGTTTTTGAGGAAAAACAGCTAAAATTGCATCTATTGCTATGATGGCAACTGGAGGAGCATTAACAGTTGCTGGTGCTGCTATGTTAGGAGTTGGAACTAATTATACATATACAGTGACAACCGAAGGTGTTAAAATAACTCAGGGAGTTGGTTCTATGAACTATTGAAAAACATGAACAGATGGACAACTAGTAGAAAGTGATACTGCAGGTATGTCATATCAACAATTTGTTGATGAAGCAAGAACATCATATAAAGAAACAAAAAAAATATATGATTCACTTCCTGAAGGGAATGAAAAAAATGAAACTAAAAAAGCACTTGATATATTAAAATCTGTCTTAACGGCAAATGATTTAATGATAGCTGGTGCTGTTTTATTACCAATCTTTACAATTGTGTTAGCAGTAGGTATTGCATTAATTATTATTAATAAAAAGAAATCATAATGATTTTAAAAAAAACAAAATAAAAAAAATATTTTACTTTTTAAGTTAAAAGATACTGGATTACCAGTATTTTTTATTCATATTATTTTTATTAATTTTGTTAATTTTTATTAAAACATTTAATTTTAATTATGTATTTTTAAATAGAACAATTTTTAAAAACTACTAGTTTACTTGAAATTAAATATTAAATTTTAACAATTCTTATAAAATCATCTATTATATTTTCATTTTTTAGGTTTAATACAAGCAATAATTAAAAGATTAAATGTTTTTAAAGGTACTAAAAAATATCAAATTGCAATTCTCTTATTATCAAAATCTATTATAGATCTCAAATTTTCTTTTGAAGATGAATTTTTATCTTTGTTTTTATTAATTATAGTAATCACAAATTTATCATTAGTATGATAATATACAAGATTTTAATTAATTAGTAATGATATAATTATTATTGGTATAAAATTGTATTTTATACTTTTTATGTTTATAAGGAGAATAAAATAATATGAGTTTTTGAGGAAAAACAGCTAAAATTGCATCTATTGTTATGATGGCAACTGGAGGAGCATTAACAGTTGCTAGTGCCGCTATGTTAGGAGTTGGAACTAATTATACATATACAATGACAACTGAAGGTGTTAAATTAACTTATGGTGTTGGTTCTATGAACTATGGAAAAGCATGAACTGATGGAAAACGTGATCCAAGTCAAGATGGTGATTACACTTCATATCAAGACTTTGTTGGCAAAGCAAGAACATCATATAAAGAACTTAAAAATCAATATGATATGCTTCCAGAAGGTGATGATAAAAATCAATTAAAAGAAATGCTTAACTTCTTTGAATCAATTTTTTTAGCAAATGATTTAATGATAGCTGGTGCTGTTTTATTACCAATCTTTACAATTGTGTTAGCAGCAGGTATAGCTTTAATTATTATCAATAAAAAGAAATCATAATGATTTAAAAAAATAAATCAAGGTCAAAAATAGTTTTTATTTTTAAATAAAAAATGCTGATTATTCAGCAATTTTTACAATGAAATATAATGTGCAACACTAATATTAATACAATATATTAAGTTTAGTGTTGGAGTAAAATAAATTCTTCTTTTATTGATAATAAACAATATATTTATGCGCAAAATTATTTTTTAAATTACAAAACAAATTATTCACTTATATCTTTTAATAAATTTACTTTTGAGGTAGTATATGGTTTATATTATCAGTATATCTAGTTTGTCTAATAAATAATAAGCAACTCAAGCAAAACGAAGTCCAACAATTGTTAAACAAATAATTACTATAAATGATAATAAAATTATTTTTTAAATTTTCTTTTATAAAAATTCATCATGCTTATAAATATCTCTCAAAATTATAACAAATTTTTATTTATAAAAATTGATAACTATTTTTATTTAATGTTATATGTTATGATAAACTAAATATATGTTTAATTCTCAAAATATTTTGAATAAATACAATAAACAATTTAAAACAAGTATTACACTAGATGATTTTAACTTGGAAGCTTTTTTTAATATAATAAATTTATCACTTATTAAAATAATTGATGCTATTGATAAACAAAATGAAATTAATTTATTACCATACTCTCAGTATTATTTTTTTGAAAAAACTCAATGAACTAAAATTAAAAAAACAATTGTTAAATATCATAAAAAAATGAATCTTAATGTAATTGATCAACAAGATACTTTAGAGTATCAAATTAATTATATTTATAAACTTAAAAATAAAACAACAGTGCAATATATTCAAAATATGTTTATGTATTTTGTTTGTGGTTTATTTGCAATTGAAACATTTTGTGATGAAGGATCTGAGTTAATAATTCAATGATCAAATCATATAAATTTAAGAGAAACAGTTCATAAACTTGATAGAATTTTAAGTTTATCAATTTCTAATGACTTAAATCAACTAATAAGTTATTATTTAAATTGAATTAGTTTTTATCTTTTACAACTTACATCAGGCATTATAGAATTAAATATTAAATCTTATTTAATGATTAATCATAATAAAGAGCAAGAATTATATTTAAATAATGATAATAATAAAGATGATAAAGAACCTGCTAAAATTGAACCAATAAAATTAACATATGAAAAACTTGTTAATTTTAAAAAGTATTTAGAAGAGAAAATTATTGGCCAACCAGCAATGATTGAGAAATTAAATGAAATTTTAATTGGTGAAATGTATAATCTTACAAGAAAAAATCATCGTCCAATAGGTGTGTTGTTTTTTGTGGGTCCAACTGGTGTTGGAAAAACAGAAACTGTTAAGGAATTAGCTAAATATTTATATGGAACTGAACAAATTCATAGATTTGATATGAGTGAATATAAAAGCGAGGTTGCAATTCAAAAATTAATTGGTGCTCCTAATGGTTATGTTGGTTATCAAGAAGGTGGTACACTAACCAATGCAATGCAAAAAAATCCTAACACAATAGTTTTATTTGATGAAATTGAAAAAGCAGATAAATCAGTATTTGATTTGTTCCTACAACTAATAGATGATGGTGTTGTAACATCAAATAAAGGGGTTAAATCATATTTTGATAATACAATAGTTGTTTTTACATCTAATTTAGGAGTTAGTAATATTTCACCTAGAATGGGTTATGAAAATATAAAAGAAATTGTTGTTGAAAATGTTGAGTACTTTTTTAATAGAACAATTAATCGTCCAGAATTATTAGGAAGAATTGGTAGAGATAATATAGTTGTATTTAATCTAATTCATGAAAAAAATGATTTATATAAAATCTTAGATCTTCAATTTAAAGATTTTTTAAAAGAATATAAAAATCATAATATTATTTTTTCTTTTAATAAAAATGAAGTTTATGATGAAATTTTAAATCATATAGATATTACTAAAGGAGCTAGAGATATAAGAAATAAGGTTGATTTATTCAAAAAACATTTATTTTCTGCTTTTTTTGAAAAACAATTAAGTATTGATGATATGAAGAATAAAACTATTAAAATAAAATATGAAAATCAAAAGGTAAAAATTATTTCTATTGATTAATAATTGGTAATGTATTAAATTCATATTCTTTATATTCTATGTTTTCTTTATTAACTATATCATTAATAAATTTATAATATGATATAAGATCAATTATTTTTTCTGGAAATGGTTCTTTTGAGTAAGCTCTGACATAGATATCATTTGATATCATATCCTTACAAATATCATTAATTAAATTTAAATAATCATAATAATTTTGGTTATTCATATCATTTAATTAATACTCCATCTAAAAACAAGATTTGAATGCTTAATATAATAAGTAATAAGTAAAACATACAAACCTTACATTTTTATTATACAAAAACAATTTAATTAGATGTTTAAAAGTCACTAATTATTATCAATATTTTCATGTAAAATTAACTTTACAAATTTAAAAATGATTGTAATAAATGATACAAGCATAAAATTTACAAAAAGTGATATTGCAATAAAAAATATTATAGATAATAACAAGCTACTGAAAACTGATGGAATTATACAAGATGTTAGTAAGATAATCAACATACTAAATATTAGAGTAATTGAAGATGTAAAAAAGAAAACATACCACTTTTTAAAAAATAAATTGTATTTGCTTGCATTAATTGTCCTTAATTCTATAATCTCTTCTTCAGTGATATTCATAGCACGAAGATCATCTTCATTTAAAATTAGTTTATCAGAATTAAAAAGTATTTTATTAGTATGAATATTTCTTTTTTCATCTTTTTTAAATTGGTATTCAACACTTAAAGCTGCATTTGAAATAGACATAAAGAAAAGTGAAGCAAAAATACCAAAAACACTTTCTCATTTAAATTCTTTAGCTCGGACTGATAAATCTATTGTTTGAAGTTGTGATATCATTAAAGCTGCATGTGGTTTTAATTCATTAAAATTCGCATCATTAATTGCATTAACTTTGATACTATCTAAAAATGAGTAATATTGCTTAACTTTAGTTTCTGGTCAATTTTTGAAAATTGTTGTCCCTTTATTGTAATTACTTATTTGTAAATTTTTGGTTGAGTATAATGTAAATAAATAGGTTTTATATAAAGTTATAAAATCATTTTGGTTATTAACGGATTTGTTTATATAATTTTCCAATATATAATTATAGTTTTCTATAAATGGTTCTATTTGTTTTTTTTGTTCATATTGTTTGTAATTGTTTATTGTATTGTATGTTTCATAACCAAACATAGGAAATGAGCATATTAAAAGAATTCAAAATATAGCTTTAAAAAATGTTGGTAATCTAAAGACAGTTGTTTTATTTAAAAAGGCATGTTTTATAAAAAATTTATTATTTTTTTTTCATACAATTAATACAATTTTATTATATTTGATTTTAGACATCTATGCATTATTAGTAGTCGTTATGTTTGCCATTTCATTAAATATTTCATAATAATATTTATCATATAATTCAATGATTAGGTCATAGTTAATTTTCATTTTTTTGTTATTAATAATATAAAAAATTATTGCATAAGATAATATGATTACTAAATATATAATTGAACAAACAATAAATCACAATTCATTAAATTCATATTTAAACAAACTAACAAAAAAATAAGTAGTAAATGAAATGAATATAAACAAAAATATAAATATATCAAATCTATGATGTATCATTGAAATGAAACTTTTAAACTCCAATGATTTATATGGAATCAATTCAATTGGAATATATGACTTATAATTATTTTGTTTTGTTGTATATTTCATAAAATAGTATGTTCTAAATAATGTTAGAATTGATGCACAACTAAAAGCTATTAAGAGTAAAATTGATGGCGAATTAAAATTGGATAAAAACGAAAAAATTACTATAAATAATCCAAAGACACAAATTAAAATTCTTAATATTACAAAAATAATTTTTAATAAAAAATATGATCAATCAAATTTATTACAAAATTGATATCTGTTATCAATGAAATCTTTTTTAATATAATTAAATGTTTTTCTATTTATTTTTGAATCACTTAATATCTTAAACTTTCCATGAAGTTCTTTAAAACAAAACGTTAAAGGTTGACATATAGGAAAAGTTCATTTTGATATAGCATAAGATAAATGTCGCTTTACATAAATATTTTCAATGCTATTATTTTGATTGAATATATCGTTGAAATATTTTTCATAATCATTAATTATTTTTTTAAAATAATGTTCGTTATATTGAATGGCATCATTTATTTTTAATCTTATATTAAACATTATGTTAAAAGCTAGTAAATATTGCAAATAATTGAATTTCAAATTATAATTTGAACAAATTTGTTTAGCTATTGATAATAAATCAATCAATTTGTCAGAAAAATCAATTGACTTAAATATTTCACTAAATCTATCATTTTCTAAAATAAAATCAAAAATTTTTTTGATTTGTTTGAGAATTTTGTTTTTCATTTTAAATTACCCTTATTTTATTAACACTTTTCTTATTCGTTTTTATATATGAACTCATGCTTTATTAATCTAAATAGACATTAATAAAAATCTAACTAATCCTTTATGTCAACTTTCTTTAAACGTTTTCTCCATTTTCTACCAAATATAACACGTAATCGTAATTTTCCATTGCACAAAAATGCAACTACTAATGCATTTAGTGTACCCCAAATTCTAAACAGTATTTCTATAGCATATGTTAATGGGTACTGTTTTAAATCTATAAAGCTCACTATGGATGGATCTTCTGGTCTTACAATAATATAGTCATTAGAAATGAAAAACATACAAAAAATGATAATAAAAAGGATTATGAATGTTATGTTTATCAAAAACAAACAAGTCATTATTTTTGTGTATATTCTTGTACATCCGTTATACCATTCAATTATGTTAAATCTATTGTCATCTTCGATATCACCATCTATTACATATCTATTTCTTTCATACTCTTCTTTTTCATTTATTTCAAAATAATTATTATTGTTCATAAATCTCCTTTCTATATCAAAAATAAGACAGGTACAATAGTAGAGAGTGGAAAGAATACTAATAATAATGCTAAAATAAAATAAATATAAAACTTTATTTTCAATCCATATGCTATAAAACAAATAAATACTATTGATAAAAGCAACACCATGGATAAAATTCCAATTGACATAAATAATGTTGTTAGGTTTGCATAGACACTATAATCTGCTGTATTCAAAAAATTAATCGTATTTTTAAATGATGTTGATAATTGCTGAAAATCATTATCACTAATTTCGTTGAATTTAATAGTTTTTATTGAATTTAAAAAATCTTCTTTTTTAGGGTTTTCTCATTTATTAATTATTGATATTGAATTATTATATGATACTTGATCAAATTTAGTCCCATACAATTCTTTAAAATATGGATGATAAAGACTAGTATAAAATAAAAGATCTGATGGTTGATATTTATTGCAATATTCTAAGGCCTTACTAAAATCATTTTGAACACTAATAACTTTCTTTGTTTGCTCATTTTCTTCTAATCCTTTTGGTATAAACACTGACGGAATTACAATACCTATAGGAAGAATAATGATAGATGATATAATAGCTATCTTTGATATTATTCAAGTTTTTCACACTCTTTTAATTGTGCTTGCCATATACAAAATTACCTATATATTCATTAAAAACTTCAAAAATTATACTCATTATAATTCTAGCAGTAGCAGCAAATATTGATATGGCCAAGCCGGCAGATAATAAATTTGTTTGTAGCATTTTGCTATACATTCTTGTTTTCAACAAAAATGCATTCTTTAATTTTGTAAAACCCAAAATCTCAAGAGTTACATTAATTACTTTATTAGCTCCATCGTCTCAATAAGCCGAATCAATTTCTTTAATTTTTTCCATAATTTCTCCGGATGAAATATTTTCAGCTATACATACAGCAACTTCAAACAAACAAAAAATAATGTCAATAATCAATGATGCTACTGATAATCCAATAGTAAAAAAAGAAAGTATCAATTGAAGAATTGTTAGAGTAACACTTATAACTGAATAAGCAATTGCCAATGTTCACTTTGTTGAATTATCTTGCTTCATTGCATTATACATTTGTCTTACAGTCATTGTTTGTGGATCGCCAAAGTCTTTATTAATATCAGGAACTGATGGTTGAGATGGCAAGTTAGAACCCCCGCCTCCACGCATGTTTAAATGCTTAATACTTACAAAAAGTTTGTCATATTCCTTTTGAAAATTTATGCCACATAAAGCACCAAAATCACTTAAATCTTTAGAACTCAATATATTGTCATTATATTTTTTTATAGATGACTCATAAATTGTTTCTGCTATATTAGCTATAGAAATGTCTTGTCCTACTCCTATTTTGTGACCTGGCAGCATATTATCTAAAAGTAATATTAAATCTTTTGAGGTATCTACTTTAAAATTTGAATAAGATGATATATTATTTAGAAGATTGTTTTTATTTTCATCTAAAAGTTTAGGTAGGCCTTGTTTATAATAAGTTGATTCTTTAACATCTTGCGGAACATCTGTATCAATTATTTCTGGTACTTTATATTCATAATTACCAGTTGGATTTTCTGGGTCTTTAATGGTAGGAATAATAAGCTTTCCATTTTCATCAAATGTTGGTTTGATTGGAACACCATATTCATATTCTACATTAGTATTTTTAATTTTTTGATTTGCCTGAATTGTACCAACTACAGATGGGATTGTTACAAGACTTGCAAAAAATGCAGAACCTGCAATTAATTTATATTTATTTTTAATGACTCATTTCTTAAGTTGCATAATTAACCTCTTATAATTTCATTTTATATAAAAAAATGTAGTTTTAAATAAAAGTTAATTACTAAGCTGATAATTTGCAGCGAAAATGAGCCTAAATTTAAAAATGTGAAAATATTGTGCATTTTCTTCCTTGCCTTATTATATCCTAAAGATATATAATATGTTT
>CASESV010000025.1 GCA_949290735.1 uncultured Mycoplasmataceae bacterium | reverse complement strand
TAATTTAAATATATTTTTTAATTATTTTCAATATTAAAGAATAAATTTATTTTCTTTTAATTCTTTTTTTGTTCATTCAGATACTTGAACTTCTCCAATATGCTTTTTATTCATTATAAACATAACTACTCTACTTTGACCAATTCCACCACCAATAGTGAATGGTAAGTTGGATTCGATAATATCTTTATGATAATCAGTTTTTACTTGCATATTTTTTAATTCAAGTTGATGCTTTAATGAATTTTTATCCACTCTAACACCCATTGAGCTTAATTCAATTGGTTGTTTTATTGCGTTTGATCAAACTAATATATCTCCATTTAAATTTCAATCATCATATTCTGGTGATCTCAAATCATGCTCAATTCCATTATTTAATTTGTGGCCAATTGAAGTAATTAGAACTGCACGATATTTTTTTGTTATTTTGTATTCTCTTTGCTTACTAGTATCATTTGGATACATATCTAGCAATTCTTGAGAATCAATAACAAATAATTTATTTGGTAAATCATTATTGTAATTTAATTTATATTTTTTATTAATAACATTTTGGCATGAAACAACAACACTATACACTTTTTGGGCATATTCAATTAATGTCTTTTTATTTCTTTGATTTTTATTAATAATAACTTCTCAATCTCACTGATCAACTAAAATGGAATGAATATTATCTGTAATTTCATTTCTTCTAACAGCTTTCATATCAGTTACAATACCTTCATTTTGTTTAAAAGAATATTTTTTAAGTGCAACTCTTTTCCATTTTGCTAATGAATGAATTATTTCAGCTTCTCTATCCATATCATATATTTCAAAATTAACAGATTTTTCTATACCATTTAATTCATCATTTAAGTATGTATCTTTTGCTAAAAATAATGGAGCAGGTATTTTTGTAAGATTTAATTTTTTTGAAATTTGTGATTCAAAATAATTTTTAATATCATTGATTAATATAAAATTCTTCTTATTCATTTATTGTCCTTTATCTATACATATTATAATAACATATTAGCTAATAAAAAATAAAATGGTATAATGATTTAATCATGAAATTGAGCATTAAAAAAATTACTTTTAGTACAATTGCAATTGCTTGTGTGATTGCAATTGGTGTTCCTATTGGAATTTATTCATCAAGATTAATATCTAAAAATAATAACAATTCGAATATTGAAAATAAGCCTTATCCTGGAATTAAAAAATATCAAGACAATAATATTTCCATTGATAATCAAATCATAAAATCTTCAGTTAAAAATGGAGTATTTTATCTAAATTTTAATTTCAATGAAGATAAACAAACAAAATTAACTAGTGAAAACTATACAACATTTATAATTGAAAGTAGTTCTAATCTTGATAAAACACTTTTGCCAAATATTAAGAGCTTAAAAATTAATTTAAATACAGATTATAATAAAATTATTTTTAATGCATATTCTCTTAAAAATTTTATTAATCTTAAAGAAATCATAATTAAATCAAACAAGGAATATAAAAATAACTTTATTCAGGATATAAAAAATGAGGCTTTCCCTATATCAATTGAAAACTTTGATACTAATTTAATATATATGCCTTTTTCAAATGAAAAAATTAAAAATGATAAGATGTCATTTAGCTTTAATGAATATAATAATTTAAAAAAGTTTAATGCTTATATTAAAATTGATGAAAATGATAAATTTTATAATATTGAAAATAATGGAGCAAATAAAATTTTTAATGCAATAAGCTCTGAGTGGTCTATACCAAATAAATATTTTGAATCAACTAAATTAAGTAACTTTAAAATATTTGCACACTTAAATAACTATAATTTCTGCCCAAATATATTAATTAAATCAAATTCAAGTTTTATTAATTCTTCATTGCTAAAATATGATAATTTGTGATTAGACAATAACTTAATAAATCAAACAAAATATGTTAATAATTTTTTGATTTATAAACACATTAATTATGAAAGTTTTGAAACATATGTTAATAAAATAAACAACGAATATAAAATAAATGAAATATTAAGTTTATTTTTAAATAATAAAATTTAGTTATAACTTTAATTCTACTCTTTTTGTATTATTATCTAATTTTTTAATCTTAACATTTAAAATTTGGCCAATATGAAATTTATCATATTGTGACTGATTATTTTCCAGCTCCATACTTGATATATGTAAAAAACCATCATCCTTAATACCAATATCTATAAAAGCACCAAAATCTAATACATTTCTAACTACACCATTTATCTGCATTTCTAATTTTAAGTCTTCAAAACTTAAGACATCTTGCTTTAAAATTGGAGCATCAAATTCATCTCGATAATCTCTTCTTTTTTGAATAATTGATTGAATAATTTGCTCAGCATTATATTTATCAAGATTATATTTGTCACAAATTAAATTAAGATCAATTCCAATTAAATTTTTGTATGTACTCGAGTTATTTAAATCAATTTTGTAATCATTTATTATTTTTTTAGCTACAAAATAATTGTCTGGATGAATAGAAGTTTCATCTAACAATTCATATCCATCTTTTATCCTTAAAAATCCTGATGATTGCTCAAAAACTTTGTTAGTAACTAAACTAATATTTTTTAATTCTTCTCTACTTTTAATTTTTTTATTGTTTTGCCTATATTGAATGATTGCTTTTGCAATTTTTTCATTTATTCCTGAAATATATTTTAGTAGAACTTCACTTGCTGTATTCACATCAACACCAACACGATTAACTATTTTATTTATTACAAATGATAAATTATAATCTAATTTCTTTTCAGGCACGTCATGTTGATATTGACCTACACCTATAGATTTTGGATCAATTTTAATTAACTCTGAAAGTGGATCTATAACCCTTCTAGCAATTGAAATAGCCGATCTTTTTTCAACACTTAAATCAGGAAACTCTTTTCTTGCTAATTCACTTGCCGAATATACACTTGCACCAGATTCATTTACAATTACATGTTTGATATCAAGTTTATATTTCTTTTTCCAATTACTTATAAATATCTCAGTTTCTCGAGATGCAGTACCATTTCCAATAGCTATAATATCTACATTAAATTCTTTTAAAAATTCATTTAATATATTTTCTGATTCAATGATTTTATTATGTGGTTCTACTGGAAAAACAGTATCTATTTTTAATACATTATTGTTTTTATCAATCATTGCCAACTTACATCCTGTTCTAAAAGCAGGGTCTATACCTAAAATATTTTTTTCTTTAATTGGTGCTTGACATAAAATGTATTCTAAATTGGTTTTAAAGACTTCAATAGAATGATCTTGTGCATTTTCTAATAGTTCAGATCAGATTTCATTTTCTACTGAAGGAATAAGTAATCGCTTCATTCCATCATTAATGGCATTTTCAATAACACTACTAGCTTCACTTTTATAATTCTTTGTATATTTTCAAACAATTTGTTGATTGCTAAATTTTATATCAAAATCAAATTTAAGAGATATAACTTTTTCTTTTTCTGCTCTATTTAGTGCCATTATTTTATAGCTTAAAAGATTTTTTATTTTTAATTTAGTTTCATAATATAGTGTATATTTCTTGTTTGTATCTAACTCTATATTTTTTGGTTTAGTTACTATATAGCCAAAATTAAGAATCGAATTTTTAACTATTTCTCTACATGACAAATCATCACTTATAATTTCTGCAATAATATCTTGAACATATTGAATAACTTGTTGATAATTAATTTCATTAGTCACATATTTATTAACTTCATCTACAATACTTTTTTTAGGGAGACTAAGAATATAATCAGCTAAGGGTTTAAAACCTAATTTTATTGCAATAGCTGCTCTTGTTTTTCTTTTTTCGATATATGGTTTATAGATGTTATCTAATTGAGTTAGTTTTTCACATGCATTAATTTGTTTAATAATTTCTTCAGTTAATTTACCTTTTTTATTAATAGCTTCAATAGTTCATAGTTTTTTTCTTCTAATGATAATTGATAATCATATTCATTTTTAATATAAAAGATTTGTTCTTCATTTAATCCACCTGTCACTTCTTTTCTATATCTTGCAATAAATGGGATTGTATTATTTTGTTCAATTAATTTTAATGTATTATTAATTTGTTCTTGCTTTAAATTCATTTTTTTAGAAATATTAAAAATTAATTTGTTACGATCTATCATAAATCCACCTTACAATAAAATACTTTTATTATTTTTTTCTTCAATTTCAGTTATATTTCTTAATCAATTAACTTTTCTAAAAACTACTTCATAAATTATAAACTTAACCACATCTGTTAAAAAGAAAATAAAGTATGCTAAAGGAAAAGATAATGTATTATTTTTATTAAAAACTAAACATATTAAAACTAATCATGCAATTTGTGCTCAACCAGATATAACTTCAATAATTGCTGAAATATTTGTATATCCTCCAGCCGACATTACTCTATTTCTTGTAATAAATCAAATAAACATCGCCATTAGTAATGCTAATGGTCAAATAGTGTATTTTAAATTTTCAAGAAATATTTTTGTTCCTTGTTTTGTAATATAGTCAATATCAATTTCGCTATTAGAATCATATGAAATTCTTAATGCTTGTTCATATCCACTCGCTAAATAATTCATATGTACTACTGTAAAGCTTAAAGCAAATAAACAAAGACCCATAAACAAGGCAACCAAAAAGTGAAATCCTTGTAATTCATTCGCATTAATTTGAGCCTGCTCAAAATTATTTTTTCCTAACTCTCTACCAACATAAATTGATACATTAGCATTAACAGATTCTAATGTTGTTCAAAAAATATTAAAAAGCATTCCTGATATACCTAAAATATTTGCAGCAGATAACATATAAGCAGGATCACCTATACTTCCTGTAGGATATCCCATATTTCAAAAGATAAATCTTACATTAACTGCTAATGAAGCAATTGCAAATAATGCAAATGATAATCATCGTTTCATAAACTGCTTAAAAATAACACTTGATATCATAAATATTTTTAATGGATTAATACATAATTGTTTATCTCTAAGGATTATAAAAATGATTATAAAACATAAAGAAACAGCACTTGAAATAATTGTTGAATATGCTAGAAAATCAATACCCAAATTTAATGCAAAAAGGAATACAGCATTTAAAACAATATTAACAACTAATGATATTAAAGTAGCAATAAATGATGCAATAGTATGATGTTTTTCTCTCATCACCATTGATAAGGAAAATCAAATAGAATTAATGATCCATGCTATTGTTATTAATCTAAGATAAATTGTTGATTGATTTAAGACGATTTCTGGCATATTGTAATCAAATCCAGAAGCAAGTAAGACCATATTTTTTGGGGTTATCATACATGGAATTGCAAAAAGTAAACAAACCCCCAATGCTAGCAATATTCTCATTGATATAATTTCTTTTACTTTTTCATAATCCTGTTTGCCTAAATATTGAGCAAAAATAACTATACCCAAGATAGCAGTTATTGAAATAATTCCAATTTGAATTTCAGTTCAAGTATTTGCATATGATAATGCTTGATTTCCACCTTCAAGATTAATTGACATAAAGTTATCAACAAATGCATTCAATGCAAATATAAAAGATGCCAAAACAATTGGAACAGTTGTTTTGAAATATAACTTTCATTTTTCTTTTTTACTTGGAAAATGCTTTGATATAAAATTTATTTTTTTCATACTACTATGGATTGGTAATAACTAAAATATACTTAATCTAAGATTAAGTATATCATAGTTAATATTCAAATTAGTAGATAAATTAAATTTTATTTTTACAATCTTTACTATCTATTCATTCTTTAAGATTTAAATAAGAAATTTCAACCATATTAGCAACAGCCTCATCAGTATAACTTCCTATATGAGGAGCAATTAAAACTCTAGGATATAATGAAATTAATTCTTTAACAACTGGATCATTAATATCACTAAATTTTTTACCAAAATATTGTTTTTCATCATAAAGAACATCAAGTCCTGCACCAGCAAGTTTATTAGATTTAATTGCATCAAGAATAGCTTTATCATCTTGAATTTGCCCTCTTGCAGCATTAATTAAAACAGCACCTGTTTTCATTTTAGAAATAAATTCATTATTAATCATTTTTTCATTAGTACCTTTAATGAATGGAATATGTAAAGAAATAACATCAGACTCAGCTAATAATTCATCTAAATTTTTATATTCTAAAACTTCTTTAGCTTTATCGTTTGGATAAGGATCATATCCAATAACTTTAGCGCCCAATCCTTTAAACATTTTTGCCGTTTCATATCCGATTTTACCAGTACCTATAATACCAACTGTACTATTTTTATACTCTTGAGCAAATCCAAATGAATCAAAACTAAAATCATATTGAGTTGCTTTATGTGCAAAATGGATTATTTTTCTTGTAAGCATCATTGCCATACCTGTAGCAACTTCTGCAATAGCTGTTGGGCTATAACTTGGTACTCTTGCCATTTTAAGATTTTTACTTTTTGCATATTCAATATCTATGTGATCAGTACCTACTGTTCTAGTTAATAAATATTGAATTTTTTCATCACAAATTTTATCAATAACTTCTTTTGTTATTTTGTCACTTGCTCTTACAATGATAGCATCATAACCTTTAATTAAATCAATTGTATTAATTGATAATGATTCACTACAAAGTTTTAAATCATAATTAAAATTTTTATTAAATTTTTCAAATATTGGTTTTTCTACTTCTCTTACACCAAAACATATTACTTTCATATTTTATCTCCTTTATTGAGCAACTGCTTGAAATGCAACTTCTGATAAAATGATTCAAATAGGAGTTGTAATAATAGCTCCAACAGTTGATAATGCAGAACATTGACTAGCAAACATTTCACATTTCTTATATTGCATTGCATAAGCTATCACAACTGTTGCTGGCGGAGTTGCAGCATAAATTACCATTGAAACACCAATTCCTTTTGCAGTAATAGCACCACCCGCTATTAAACCAAGCATAATTAAAAATACAATTGTTGGAATAATGATAAGTTTTTGGAAAGTAAATACTCAAACTCATTTATCCTTAACTGCTGATAATAAACTTGCACCAGTCAAAGTCATACCAATTGATAATCAAATTAATGGACTACTTAAATCACCTAAATATTGTAATGGTTTTGCAATATATGGCATTGTAGTTTTTCATTCAAATCATCCTTTTGTACCTTCAGTATAATTAACTCCAAATCTTGTTGCCCCTGGAATTAATTGAGTAAGCATCAAAATGATTCCTAAAAAAGTTGCAATAACAATTGGATTTAACAATGCTGTTTTCATTGATTTTGCAATATTTTTTCTATCAAACTTCATACCTGCCATAACCATTAAACAATATGAATAAAGAAATATTCTATATGGTATATTTCAAATATAAGCTGAACTTTCACCTGCAGCAGTAGGGTATAATTGCTTAATGATTGGCAGACCAAAAAAGGTTACACTACCAAAAATTAACATCATTCACATTACTAACGCTCTGTGAGTTGTATCTTGATTAAGTATTACAGATTTAATTCCTTTACTTTCTTCATAAGGATTTAAAAATACTCATCCTTTACCTTCTTGATATTCTTTTTTTTGCTTAATAGACTTTGGTAATAATTTTGGGAAAAATTTAACCCATATCCAAGCTATTAAGATTAATAATATGTAAAAACCAAAAGCAACACCTAAAATTATCCCTTGTTCTTTTAGTTGGTTAATAGTAATACCTGTCATAAACCCAGTAAAAGCTAAACAAGGTAAGGCAACTTTTAAAACTATTGAATTTAATACACCTTTTCATTCACCTTTAAACACTTTAACTTTAACTAGAATATAACCTAAAGCAATGATAATTATAGTGGAACAAATAGCGGCCCATAAATTAACATTACTCAGTGTACTAACTAACGTGTCTGTTACGTTCATGAAATCTCCTTTCTTTAATTATTTACATACAATATCATTTTATCACTTTATAATATTAACAATAATATAAAAAGGAAATATTATGAACGAACTTAAAACATTAAAGTTGGATGATGTAAATATTGAAATCCTCAAATTAAGTGAAAATTATCTTAATGACAAAATTTCAAAAGAATCATTTTTGTTAACTATTGAAAGTTATAAACAATTAAATCTAAATGAAATAATCCTTGTATCTTACTGCTTATTTAAAAAAAATATTCAAATAAATGAAAATGTTTTTATTATTTCACAAATCAATAATTTGAACATTAATTCATTAATTGAGGCATACAAATCATTGTTTGATAAAGATGAATGAGATAGCTATGTTCTTGTTAGTAACACTATATTGAAATACTACATTAAAGATATTACTAAAAATCAAGAACTTAATGCTTATTTGTTTAATTTATATTTAAGCATTAGTCGAAATCATGTTCAATACTACAAATGAAAAAAAGATAGAAACCATAAAAAATTAATAAATAATGAATTAAAAGATTTTCAGGAACTTGAATTGAACGAAATTATTTATATTATTTTTAAAATTTTTAATATAGTTGTTTAAGCTCATTGTTCTTTAACTTATAAATATGATCACAAATTGATAAAGTTGATAAACGATGACTAACTATGATTATTGACATATCCTTTTTAAGTGATAATAAAGTATTTAAAATTTCAGCCTCATTTAAAGCATCAATGTTACTTGTAGCTTCATCTAACAAAAGTAATTTAGGATTTTTAAGTAACACTCTAGCTAATCCAATTCTTTGTTTTTCACCTGTTGATAAATTATCAACAAGTTCATTAATAGGTGTATTAAATTTTTTTGTACTTTTCATAATGTAATCATAAATATTTACTTTTTTACAAACATTAATAACTTCTTGTTTTGATGCTTTTGGATTTGCTAAAATTAAATTATTTCATATTGTATCTTTAAATAGATATGTTGATTGACTAAATAAATTAATGTTGTCATATAAAGAATTAATTGAATATTCATTAATATTTCTATCATTTATTTTTACTGATCCACTGTCAACTTGATAAAAATTCATTATTAATTTTAATAAAGTAGATTTACCACATCCTGATTCACCTAATATCCCCACAATCTTATTTTTATCTATTTTAATGTTTACATTTTTTAACACTTTTTTATTATCGATATATGAAAAATTAACATTTTCAAATTTCAATGATTCGAAATTAAATTTTTTAATACCTTTATTTGGGTCAATTTCTTTTTCATCTAATATTTCAAATATTCTTTTTGCACTTGCAAATGTATTTGCTAAATTGTATGGTAAACTTGCAAGAGCAATAGTTGATCCAAAACTTGATATAAAGGTAATAAATGTTAATAAAATTTTATAATTTACAATGATTCCATTATTACTTAAAACATATCCAATAACAACAACTAAAATATTTAAAATTATGATTGTAATTAGAGTAATATTTCTAAATATTGCACTATTAAAATCTAATTTTTTATTATTTTGAATAATGTTATCAGTAGCATGATTAACTATATTAATTTGTCGACTTTGATTATTATTTAATATAATATCATTTCTTGCATAAACTGATTCATGAATAAACATTTTTGATTTAGCTAATTCTTGACGATACTTTGTACCATATTTTTTATTGAATTTATAAAAAATGTATGGTATTAATACCCCTATAATCAAATAACCTAAAATGAACATTAGTCCTATATAAATATGCACAAAAATACTAATAAAAATTACAGTGGCCATACACGTTAGAATTGCTATCAAAAATGGTGAAATAGTATGAGCATAAAAGATTTCTAGAGTCTCAACATCAGCTTGAATAATCGAAACAATTTCTGATTTATTTTTTTGATCTAATTTATTAATACTTATTTTTCTTAATTTATCAAAAATTTTATTTCTTAAAAAAGCTAATATTTTAAAAGCAATAAAATGATTAAAATATTGTTCAACATATCTTAATATACCTCTTAGTACTCCACTTACTATAATTATTGAAAAAATTCATTCATAGCTTAAACCATCAAATAAATTTAGAAATTTCATTATAGCTAGTCCTGCAAAAATGGTAATATTCATTGCTAAAACAAAACCTAATGTTCCATTAAATGTTGCAACTAATACTAATGAAAAATATTTACCTAATAAAGAGCATAATCTAATGATTAATTTAAGCATTGAATTTTGTTTCATATATTTTCTCCAATGATTTTTGTAATGAATACATTTTATTTGTTTGACTATTTTGATTTAATAGTTGTTTATAATTTCCTTGTTCAAATATCTTTTTGTTTTTTAACAAATAAGTATAATCAGTTATTTTAATTGAATTAACTCTATGAGTAATTAATATAACAATACTATTTTTAATTTGTTGTTTAATTAGCTTAAGAATAATTTTTTCACTATCTAAATCAACATTACTTGTAATTTCATCAAAAATATATAAATCATATTTTTTAGCTAAATTCATAGCCAATATAATTCTTTGTTTTTGACCACCAGATATATTTGAGCAATCACTATTTACTACAAAATCTAATCCTCCATTTTCTTTTATAAATTCTTTTAATTTTACTAGTTCTAGCAATTTATATATTTGTTTATCTGTAATATTTGGATTAATAAATTGAAAGTTATGTTTAATAGTATCATTAAATAAATATGAATTATTTGAAATATAACAAATTTTTTCATAGTACGATTGATTATTAATCTCTTTAAGATCAATACCATTAATTTTTATATTGCCACTATAATCATAATTTAATTTAGCTATAGTTTTGGTTAGTTGAGTTTTTCCAGAACCTGATTGACCAATTATTGAATAAAAATTATTTTTAGTTAGTTTCATATTAATATTTTTTAGTATTGTTTTTTCATCAAATTTTAAACTTAAATCATTTATTTCAATATTATTAATATTTTTAATTTTTAATTTTCCATCATTCAATTCTTCGTCGTTTAATATTGACATAATTTTCTTTCCAGCTGTTGCCCCATTCATTGCCATATGAAATGCACTACCTAATGCTCGCATTGGTAAAAAGAACTCAGCACCAATTAAAACAAGAAATGAAACTAAGTAAATATCTAAACCATTTTTCATAATAACTAAACTTATTACTATTCCTATAGCAGCTCCACCAAAAGCAACTAAGTCCATAATAGTTACACTTGCTAGCTGCATTACCAAAACCTTCATAGTTATTTTTCTAAATTGTTCAGATTGTTTATTCATTTCATGTTGTGCTTTTTTATCAGCTTTAAAAATTTTAAGTTCTTTTAGTCCATTAGTATTGTCAAGAAATTTATTACCTAAATTTAAATATAAATCTCAATACTTATTAAAAATTTTTTTAGCTCATTTAGAAACAGCAATTATTGATCCTGGAATAATAGGAACACATACTAAATAAATAAGAGCAACCTTTCAATCAATCACACTCATTAAAATAAATAAAATTAAAGGAGCAATAACTGAAAAAAATAAATTAGGCAAATAAACAGCGTAATATAACTTAAATTGTTCAACTCCTTCTGTTGATAATTGACTCATCTCATTAGGCTTAATGTTATTTATATTTTTTAAATACAAATATTTTCTATATAAATCTGTTCTAACTTTCCTACTTGCGAAATCACCCAATTTATTACTTAAATGATTTGCTACAAAAAACAAAATAAATCTTAATATAGCACATGCAAAAGTTGTTGAAAGACAAATTGCCATTGCTGAGGTTTTATTTTCTACAATAGCTTTAATACTATATATTAGAAAAAAAGTTATAGCAACATTTAATAGTAAACAAATTACTTGATTTACTAGATTAATTCATAAATACTTTTTTCTGCCACTTATCAATCTAAATAATTGCTTATCAACCATTAATATCCTTTCTAAATAGAAAAATCCCTATTGGGATTTTAATTAGAACACTATTAAGTTTTAATATTAAATTATCTGTTGTGTGATAATTTAGCTTTGATATTTTTAACTAATATAGTTAATGGGTAAATAGCTAATAATGCAGCTGGAACTAATAATATTAAAGCATGAACACATCCCATGCTAGCGCCAACAATACCTGCAACAGCTAAAGTAGCTGCTCCGATTGCACATAAGCTAACCAATAAAGTTTTTGCTTTTCTCATTTTATCTCCTTTTTTTAATACGACAAAACATATAACTACTACAAAATAGCTATGTTGATACATAATTAAGATATAGGTTATATGTAAAAAATAATATTTATCGTATTTATTATTAAATTTTTAATAATATGTGCTCTAATATACTTATAACATATTTTTTAAAAAATATCAATTTTTTTGCTTAAATTGTGATAATTTGCAGCGAAAATGAGCCTAAATTTAAAAATGTGAAAATATTATGCATTTTCTTCCTTGCATTATTATATCCTAAAGATATATAATATGTTTATTTACATTGCCAAAATCAACAATTAAGCTTTATTTTATATATTAATCAATACTTACTCCTTGTTGGT
>CASESV010000024.1 GCA_949290735.1 uncultured Mycoplasmataceae bacterium | reverse complement strand
TTCTTGCCATAATGTTCTCCTAATACATATATTATTAGGAAGAAATGCTAAATATGTTAATTTTTATAAGTAGGGCTCATTTTCGCTAAGTATTAGCTCTATTTTACTTTCACAATATATTCTTTACTTGATAAGTATTTTTTAGATACAAAAATTCATTTTATAAACAAATAACTAAATATGATTACTGAAATTACTGCAATTGGAAATGTTCATGCATCAAGATATTTAAATGGATTATTATTTGCCAATTGATCTGCAATTGGTGATATTGAGAATGTTGCGCCAAAACTAATTATAAAACCAACACATAAAAAATAAATAATAATTAATAATCATGGAGGCATTTGTTTTTTTGATATAGTTGCAATACTTGGTAGCAGTACTGATCAACCACTAGAAAGTGTTCCATATATTAAGATGTAAAAAAACGTTTTAGAATTAAAATGTTCCATTTTAAATTTCAATAATAAAGGTGAACTAATTATTTCTAGTTGTTCAGGGTTTTTATACATTATTAAAGCATATATTATATTAGGATCATAACTAGTAGCAGAAATATAATTTAAAAATCATGTTTTAAATTCTTGAAAATGAAAAGCATTATGAAGTATATCAATTTTATTATCAGCAAGTCACTTTGATCATTCATTATCTTTTATAAGAGTATCAGTTAAATAAGTAATAATGTTTTGTCCTGGTTTGATTTCAGGAAGATAAGTTGGTGGTAATGTTTCTAATTTCAATGATGTACCTAATGATGGAACTGAACCATATAATAAACTTGTATTTTTAATATATAAATGTGTTAGTGGATTCACTAAAAAATATCCAGCAACACACATTAATAATGAAATAATTAGTGTTATTAATAAAAGAATTCAATATTGTTTTACTAATTCATTTTTATTTTGATTCATATTTGAATATAAATCATTAAATTTAATAGCATCAGATATTCCAATTCCAAATCAAGGAATCATATACATGACATTAAATCAAACTACTCTTGACATTTGATATGATATTGATACAAAATCTGTAAGTTTTTCATACATTATGAATCCTAATATCATAATACATATACCTTTTGCTAAAGAAAGTGCTATTGGTGAAATAGATTCTTGAAATACATTTCTTAAATTAGCTTTATTTTTATTTAGTTTAGCAATTTTTATAAAGATTTTAAAATTCTGATATTTTCAAACAAGATAATAATCTATTAAAATAAATAAGATCATTATTAAACTAAATGAAAGACCTATACCTATGGTGTTTAAATTAGTATATTTTAATAAAATTAAACTTAGAACCAAAGATAAACAAGTTCTTGAACAAAATAATGAGATCGCTAGAATTTGGTTTTTGTTTTTTAAGTTTAATAATAAATATCCCTCCATTGATGATAATAAAACAAAACCAATTGATGAATAAACAAAATTCATTCCATATTTTAAACTATCAATTGTATTTGGTCTTTTATTAGAAAAATTGAAATATAAATAACAACTTAAAATATAAATTGTTAAACATATTAAACCTATAATAAATGAAATAAGCAAGTATTTTAGTCATTGAGAATTTTCTTGACTAAATGCATTTTTTTTGGAGTTTCTAAAATAAAAAAATAAACTTATTGAAAATGTGATTCCTAATTGTGCAAAACTTAACAAAAAAGTTGATGCATAACCAACTCCCATTACAGCTTGTGCTCCATAGTATGGTAACAATGAACTTATCATACATAAAAAAATAGGGCAAAAACAATTTAATAGTGAAAATAATAGAAACATTTTACTGCTATTAATTGCATCTAATTTTATTTTTAAATTATTAAATTTATTTCATCTAACTTGCATAATTAAATTTATTTTTAGTTAATTTTATTAAAAAAAATAAATTTTTATATAAAATATGTTAAAATTTTTTTGTATTTGGTCCTGTAGTGTAGTGATTAACATACTCCCCTGTCACGGGATAGATCGCGGGTTTGACTCCCGTCAGGACCGCCATGGCTCTGTAGCTCAGTCGGTAGAGCAACGGACTGAAAATCCGTGTGTCGGCAGTTCAATTCTGCCCGGAGCCACCATGTTAAAATAAAATTTAAAGCCTATTAAGGCTTTTTTTTGTTAATACTTGTAGTATTTTATAAAATATATATATGATATAATCATATATATGAAATTTAAGAATAAACGTAAATCATTTTTATATATAATATCATTTTTAGGTTTACTTATCCCCTTATCAATAGTTCCTATTACTACAATTGATAAAAATGTAGAAATTAACCAAAAACAAGATATCAAACAAGAATCAGTAAGCATACAAAATCAAAATTACACTGCATTGAATCCTGAAGTTGAAAGAAATGGGATCAAAGCTAGTTTTAATCTTAAGAATTATACTGCTAAAGATTTTTATGAATATAATATCCCAAATTTAATGGATATTTTAAAGCGTTGAATTTGAGAAAATATTAAAAGTATTGTCATAAATTATCATGAATTAGTGTATACAAGTGATATTCTTAGTGTAGAAGTTGCTCCAGCAACATTAGATACAAGTTTACATGTTACTCTTGAACTTGATAGAGTTATCACTGCAACAGGTTTAACTATTGGAAAATTTAGTTTTAATATAACAGAATTAGCTGCACCACAAGCAATAACTGAAATTAAAACAAATATAAATTTAGATGATATTTTACCAATAGATGATGTATCTAAAAATATGTATACAATTGATATTGTTAATGAAATAATAGGAAAAAATACTAGAGATGAAATTATTACAGACATTAATAATTATCCAGTAAAATATTTTTTAAATTATCCAAAAACAAGCATTGAACTATCATCTCCTAAAAGACCAATTGTTGATCCAAATACAAATCCTACTTTTAGATATTCTTCTAATGGTAATAGTCTTGAAATTGATCTTAAATATTTATCGAGAAAAGATAGTCATAATGTAGCTGCTGAATATGTGAATGGGACTATTGAAATAAATGGTTTTTATTCTGAACCTACAGAATTAGTATCTAATATTCAGATTTCTGCCAATGGAGAATTATCGAAAAAAATAGCATCTGATATATCAATAGATGATAAAGATTTAGAAAAATTAATAACAAGTGAAGAAGTACTAAGAACATGTTTTAAAAATATATCTGAAACATTTATTTCAACTAATTCAAAAATTTCTTCACAAAATTTAGAAATTGTTAGTGTTCATCCAATCGATAGTTTAGGATTATTAATAATAAATGTTAATGTTAATGATGCTAAATTAAATTCTGGTTCACAAACAGCTTATGGGAAATTAGTTAATCAAAGGATTGTAATTAATAATCTTACTATTCCAATAGAAACAACAATAGGTAACGTTGTTTCAGTTAATAATACAAATATAGAAGGTTTAAATAGTTCTTCATATTCTATAGATGTTTTTAATGATCAAGTATTAAAAGATAGAATAAAAGAGAGTATCTTAGATGTTAATAATTTAGATTTGTGATTTACTAATCCACCTCCAAAAGATAAAATTAAAAACAAGCCAATTATTGATCCAAATACAACATTAAATTTTGATTATGATTCAACTTCATTAAGTATTAGTGGTAAATTTTTATCATTACAAGAAAATATTAATGACGATTTAGTATATAAAGAAATGCAAATTAGCATTATTAATTTAAATAGTGTATTTACAGAGTCAATCTCATCAATTAGTGTATCAACAAATATCATATCCCAAAAATTTAGTAGTGATTACAATGAAAATAGTATAGAGTTAATTGAATTTTTAAGAAATGAATCAACATTAAAACAAATATTTATTAATTACCCAAATATATTTATTGAAACCAATAAAACAGGTTTAACAATTAATTCTGTTTTAAGTAATAAAGCTGCTGGAACTATGACAGTATCATTAATTGTTCAAAATGCAAAATTAAACACAACTACTAATAAAGGTTATGGATCAAAAAATATTACTCTTGAGTTAACTGGTTTTCAAAAACCAATAAATAGCTCTAGTTTAATTTCAAACATTTCTATTAATGATTTAAATATTTCATTTTTATTTAATAAATATAGCTCTGATTTTTTAAATAATATAGAGTATCATGATCAATTCTATAATTTTATTATTCAAAATTATGATAAATTAATTATAAATCCTCCATCTTCATATCAAATAGCAGGGCAACCAATTTTTAAACGAAACTCAATTTCATTTGAATATGAGACCAATAATTATTCTCAAATAAAAGTAAGTTTACAATTTTTATCTTCATCAGAAAATCCAAATCAGCAAGCAATATACAAAGAAGGATCATTTATATTAAGTGGTTTTAATATTAATAGTACAGCTATTAATAGTAATTTTTCAAATGGTTTAACTATTAGTGGATTAGATCATTTATTACCTTCTCAATTAAACGCCTCAAGCCCTGAAATATTGATAATTAAAAAAGTTATAAATGATAATTTCAAAGAAATTTTTATAAATTACCCTGAAATATTTTTAGATAATATAAATAATTTTAATATATCAATATCAAATCCAAATGATGCCAATGGAACGGCAGAGGTAAATTTTGAATTAGAAAATGCTTTTGAAAACAATAAATATGTTAAAAAAGCATTTTCATTAAAAATAAGTGGTTTTGATAATACTTCTATAGCGACAACAACTAAAAATATTTCTGCATATGAAATAGGATTGTTATCGGCTAAAAATGGAATCACTAATTTATATGATAATTTAAATACGATTTATGCTAGTGACTTTGCAAATAGATGTAATGTAAATCTAAATTATATTGAACAACTTAAAACTATTATAAATTTGAATCCAAGTAGCTTTTTTGAAAATATTAATACTAGCAATAATACTAATCCATATATTGAAGAAAACACAACACTTGAAATAAGTTTTGATGATAATGATCCATTGCAAGTTAAAGTAACAGGTAAATTTAGACAAGATAAAATAGTTTCAGGACAATCGTCGCCACATTATGAAACAATGTCTTTTTACATTTTAAATTTTAGTGCTTCAACAACATCAGTTAAAATTGAGGATATTGATAATATAGATTTTAGTTCTGTTTTAGATAAAGCAACAACACCGACATGAAGAGCTTTTGAGCTTTTAACAACTAGTTTAAATGATAATTTCAAACAGTGAATTGTTGATAATATTAGCTTAATTGTTTCTAATTATCCAGATGTATTTTTATCTGAAATATCACAATCTGTACAAAGTATGAAATTAGAACTTAAAGGACAAAAAATTTCAGTTACTTTACCATATCTAACAATAGCAGAAAATGGTATTTTAGAACCAAATAGAGAAATAACTTTTGAAATTGGTGGTTTTTCATCTAATGATAAAAATACTACATTAAATTTAGATAGTATTGATGCTAGTAGAAATAGCAATCAATTTAATAATATTTTTAGAAATATAAGTGCATTTAAAGTGGATTGAGATAATTATATTTTCACTGCTAATAGCTCTTATAATGGAACTCAAGATTTTGCAACTGTTGAAAATACTTTATTAGAATATCTGAATTCAAGTAGTGGACTAAATTTGTTTAGTAATGTGCCAGATAGTATTGATGCTCCTGTTAGTGGTGTAAAAATATCAAAAAATTATGATAACTATAAGGCTGAAATTTACTATATGGGATACCAAGATGGATTAATTGTTAATGATTTAGTTAAAGAAATACCTATATATTTAAAAACTATTCCATCATCTAGTACAATTTTTTCAACTAGTAGTAAATTTGAATTAGGATTAAAAAATTATCTATCACAAAAAGCACAATGACCAACTACAAAAAGTGAACTTATTGACTATTTGCGTGAATATACATTAACATGAGTATTAAATATAACAGCTAATCAACCAGGATTAGATATTCCAATTGTTTATTTAGATTTTAATTTAATTATTAACAGCAGTTTAGTTAGTTTAGATACTAATGGTGATATTAAAATTAGCTCTAGAGCATTATCTATTGCTCCTAATACCACTAAATATCCATTTAGCGATTTATTAGATGAAAAATACATTATTTATCAAGTTTTATCTAATTCTGGAATAACAATTTCTCAAAGTACAACATTAACAACATATGAAATAAAATTAAATGATTATATTCAAGTTCTTATCTATGTAAGTATTGCTATTTTTGGAATTTTTATTATTAGTTTTTTAATTATATTAATAATGAAGTATTTTGAAAGAAAAAAAACAATCTATCAAGATTCAGATATAGATATTTTTTAATTATATTGTTTATCAATTTTAAGAATTTCTAATAATTTATATATATCAATGACATTTTTAATTTTGTAATTTGAGTATTTTTTTATATAGTATTCAATAACATTGTAAAAGTCAGTGAATTTAATTTTATTTTGTTTAAATAAATTAATAGCTTTTTCATTTGCAAAATTTATAATTGTTCCAAGACAATGGTTTTTATCATTAATAATGTCATACGCTCATTTAATTGGCTTAAAACGATTCATATCAATTTCTTCAAAGCTAATATTTAATTGTTTAAAACTAAGAGGTTTGATGATTGCATAATCCTTTTTTATAAAATTATTTGTAGCTAGACTTAAGCTTATTGCCATATCAGGATGACTCATGTTAGCAAAAATAGTATTATCTTTATATTCAATTAAACTATGAACAATAGATTGTTTATGATAAAGCGCTTCAATGTTTTTAAAATTAAATAAATAGTATGCTTCAACTATTTCGAAACACTTATTGATTAATGTTGCAGAATCAAAGCTGATTTTTTCTCCCATATTTCAATTCGGGTGTTTAATTACATCTTTGTATTTTATGTTGTTTAATTCATTTTTTGTTTTGTTATAACAACTTCCACCACTACATGTAATATATAATTTTTTGATTTTATCAATATCACTTCGCATAAATAGTTCATATAATGAACTATGCTCACTATCAATAGGAAATAATTTCAAATTATATTTATTTATTAATTTAGTGATTATATTTCCAGCCATTACAAGCGACTCTTTATTAGCTAAAGCAATATTCTTTTTGTATTGGATAGCTTTTAGTGTATATGCCAATCCATCATACCCACTTACTGCATTAACAATTAAATCTGGATTAGTTTTTTCAATAAGATCATCAACGCTTTTAGTGTTTGATAATCTTTGCGAGCTAGAGTAGTAATATTTAATTTTGTATTTCTTTATTAACTTTCTAGCCAAAATCTCATTGTTGTTATAACTAAAACCAACAATTTTATGATGATTATGATCTTTTAAATATGATTGTCCAATACTTCCTGTTAATCCAAAAAAGAGAATTTTCATTAAAACAACCCCATAGATGAACTGAAATATGATATTAACATAATGAAAATAAAATAACTTGGTACAACAAATGTTAGTGAATCTATTCTATCTAACATGCCACCATGTCCAGGAATTAAATTACTAAAATCCTTAATAGAATATAAACGTTTAATATAACTATATGATAAATCTCCACAAATACATATTATAGACATGCAAATTACTATACAAATAACACAGCATCATCATCAAATAGAATTGGAATAATAATTATTATTGATAGTAGTATCTAACTGCTGATCATTAAATTTAATTCCAAAGAAATTTCCAAGCACATTATATTCAAGTGGAACGAAAGAAAGGATGATGAAAATAATTACTACAATAATTAATGTTAATAGAACACCACCAACACCACCCCCGATCGTTTTATTTGGTGATATATAAGGACTCATTTTTTTCTTTCCAAAAAACATGCCTGATATATATGCAAACACATCAGTTAAAGCTGTAATGCAATAGATGATTAGTAATGTTGTTCAACCCTTAAAGAAAGATATATATATCCAAGAACTAACAAACAATGAAACTAAAAACATAATCAATGTATGAATAAATAATTTTTTAATTTCTAGAAGTCCTTGTATTCAAAACATAATCACATTTAGAACTAGTACAAAAACATAAACTACAACAAAAGTTATAGATAATATTAATAAATAATCAAAATTATCAATACCAAAATAATTGAATTTTTGAAATACATAAATAAGACTAGGTCCATACGTGCAAAGTATCATTGAAATAACAATGATAGATGTCATTAAATTATTTTTATAAAAATGCAAATTAGTTAATTCTAATGATGCCATTATGACAACAACACCCATTAGAGCCATTTGTAAATATGAAAATATTTGTTTTGGAATATTATTATCAATTAGGAATCAATGTCATTTTGTGTCACTTAAAATACAAAAAACTAGAGATAATAGTAAGAACAAAACAATAAAAATAGAAGATATAGATCTTGATTTAAGTGATTTTTTGCTTTTATCACTCATTTTATTAACTTTGATGTGTTTATTTAAAAGGATCGATTTAATATCTTGCATTATTTAATTGTACCAAACCTTCTATCTCTATTATAGTAGTCTTTTAAGTTTCTTTCTAAAATATCTTCATTATAATCTGGTCAATAGCATGGCTCAAAAATTATTTCTGCATATGCGATTTGTCATAATAAAAAGTTACTAATTCTTTTTTCTCCACTTGTTCTTATTAATAAATCAACTGGAGTTGAAATTAATAATTCTTTTTCAAAATTACTTTTATTAATTGTTTTTTTTGATTTAATTAACGATTTTATTGCATGAATTATTTCATCTTGTGCACCATAATTAAAACAGATATTAACCTGAGTTTTATGATCTTTAGTATTGTTACAAAATTCTTTTATATCTTTAATAATATGTTTTGTGTTTTTATCATTTATGCCTTTAAAATTTATTCTTACATTATTTTCAATAAATCATTTTAGGTTTTTTTTATTCAAATATTTTTTTAATAATTTAATTAAAAAGGCTACTTCAGATTTCGGGCGATTTCAATTTTCTGTGCTAAAAGCAAAAAAACTTATTTCATTAATATTATTTTTTTGACAAGCTAAAATAATCTTAGATATTTTTTTAGCTCCTTCTAAATGCCCTTGAGTACGTGTAAGATTTTTTGAAGTAGCTCATCTACCATTTCCATCCATTATAAAGGCAATATGATTAATTTTATTGTTTTGCATATTAAATTGACATGATATCTTTGGTTTTATTATTTAATAATGTTTCAATTTTTTCATTTTGTTGTTTAGTTACTTTGTCAAGTTCGCTATTAAAATATTTTTTATCATCTTCTGACAATTCAATTTTTTTGTATTCATCTTGAATAGTTTGTCTTATTTTTCTAATTTTTATTTTTGCATCTTCTGAAATTGCTTTTGCTTTTTTAACAATATCTTTTCTCATATCTTCAGTTAATGCAGGGAAACTTAATCTAATTTTATCAGCATCAATTTGTGGATTCACACCTAATGTTGCATCTGCATTAATAGCTGCTGCAATATCTTTATAAATTGATGGGTCATAAGCTTTTATAATTAAAACTCTTGGTTCTGGAGAAGAAATATTAGCTATATTTTTAATTGGTTGCAATTCACCATAAGCTTCAACCTTTAAATGATCAAGTGCTGATGGTAACACTCTTCCTGTTCTTAATTTAGCAAATTCTTCTTCTAATCAATTGATTACATTTTTTGATTTTTCATTAAAACTATCTTCAAATACTTTTCATTCCATAACATCTCCTATTCAATAATAGTGCATTTAATTTTGTTTTTTATTGCATTTATATAGCAATCTTCTTTACTTGCATTAAAAACTTTTATTTTAATTTTATTTTCTTTACAAATTGTTAAAGCAGTTAGATCCATTACTTTTAAATTTTTTTCAATTATTTCGTCATAATTTAAATTATTGTAAAATTTAGCATGTTTATTTTTTTGAGGATCATCATCATAAACACCATCAACATTATTTTTAGCCATTAAAATTCATTTAGCATTTATTTCTGAAGCTCTAAGTGCAGCTCCTGAATCAGTTGTGAAGTAAGGGCTTCCAGTTCCACTAGCAAATATTACAACATTACCTTTTTTAGATAATCAAGCATTTATCTCAGAATAATTTATATCATTTGTAAGACCAGCACATTGTTTTGGACTAAAAATTTTCGAATTAACGCCATTAGCATTTAAAGATTCAGATAATATTGTTGCATTTATACATGTTGCAACCATTCCAATAGTGTCACTAATTGGTCTTGATATTTTTAAACCATTTCTAGCACCACGTCAAATATTACCACCACCAATTACAATAGCGATCTTGTTATTTTTTGAAATCTCTTTAATTTGTTTTACTAAAGAATTTATTTTTTTAGCTGATGCAATCCCTTCATTATCTGATAATGATTCACCTGAGATTTTGATTAAATAAGTTTGCATAAACTATTTATTTCCCATTTGTGCAGCAACTTCTTCTGCAAAATTAGTTTCTTTTCTTTCTATTCCTTCACCAAGTTCATAACGAATCATATAAACTAATTCACTACCATTTTCTTTTACATATTGTGCAACAGTTTTTGAATTATCTTTTACAAATGGTTGATCTACTAAGCATATTTCTTTTAATAGTTTTTTAACTTTTCCTTCAACAATAGCATCTTTTCTTTTTAATTTTTCTTCTTTTGCTTTTCCTTCTTCAATAACCTTCATTTCTTCTTCGAATTGATTAGCAAGAACTTCCTTTTCTGAATTTAATCATTCTTGAGAAACACTAGATTCATTTAAATATTTTGGTGCCATTGCAGCAATATGCATCGTTACATCCTTTGCAACTTCATCACTAACTTTTGATTTAAAAACAGCAACAGAAGCAATTTTGTTGTTTGAATGTGTATATGCAGCTATTGTTTGATCTGCATTCACAGCATAAACCTCACCTCTTCTAAAAGCGATTTTTTCACCAGTTGTTGCTGTTAGTGCAATACCAGCATCTTTTATAGGAGCTCCTTTAAATTGATATTTTTCTAAGTCAATACTTTGTGTACTGTTAACATTTGTTGCTATATCTGCAAATATTTCATCAACTAGTTTTAAGAAGTTTTCATTTTGAGCAGTAAAATCAGTTTGACTATTTACTTCAATTACAACTGCTTTATTGTTTATAACTCCAGCTCTTACAACTCCTTCATATGCAATAGCACCAGCTTTTTTATTAGCTTTAGCAATTCCTTTTTCTCTTAATCATTTTTGTGCAGCTTCAAGATCGTTATTTGATTCTTCAAGTGCTTTAATACAATCAGCCATTCCAGCTTGTGTAGCTGTTCTTAATGCTTTTATTAATTCTGCTTTATTCATATTTACTCCTTATAATATAATATATAATATCTATGATATTATAGCATTTTGATTATAATATTTTAAAAAAAGATATAAAAATGTATATGAAAAAATACAAGAAATTAAAAACAAAAAGTTTAAATGATAAAAATGTAATAATTGGCTATTTTGATATTATTCATAAAGGCCATTTTGAAATTTTCAAAAGAAACAATAATTCATGTATTTTGACTTTTAAATCAACGCCATCTAAAAAAGAACCGATAAATAATTTTAAAAAAAGAATATCTCAATTAAATGAAATGGGATTTAAAGAAATATATGTATTTGATCTAAAAAAAAATAATATGAGCTCATCTGATTTCTATAATCTATATTTAAAAAAAGCTAAAAAAATAATTGTAGGAAGTCAGTTTAAATTTGGTAATGATCAAAAACTATTAATTAAAATGAATAAAAAAAATGTTGTTTTTATAAATGAAAAGAGCAACTATTCAACGACACTTGTTAAAAATTATTTATCGAATGGTTATATAGAAAAGGTTAATAAGATATTAGTTGAGCAATACTATGTTGAGGCAAAGGTTAAGCATGGAAAAAGAATAGGTAGAAAAATAGGTTTTCCAACAATTAATTTTTATTTAGATAAAAAATTACATTTAAAATTTGGTGTTTATTTATCCAAAACAATGGTTGATAACAAGATATATAAATCTATTTCAATTTATGGAATTCCTAAAAGTATTAAGAATGATAAAAAAATTGTAATGGAAACACACATTATAGATTTCAATGAGAAAATATATGGAAAAAAAGTTAAAGTATTTATTTATAAGTATTTAAATGAATTAATAAAATTTGAAACACAGAATGAATTAATTGATAAAATAAAAGAATATAAGAATATTTGTATTTCTACAAAGTATTAGCTGGAGTGGCGGAATGGCAGACGCAGTGGACTCAAAATCCACCGGTAGCAATACCTTAAGGGTTCAAGTCCCTTTTCCAGCACCATATATAGAGTCAAGGTTATTTATATAGGTTCGATTCCTATACTCTATTAAACATTGAATCCTTTTGAAAAATAAATTTTTTAATTTTTAGTTTGCTTCCAGGTTTAATATCTAAAAATCGTGCTTTATTGGTTTGTAGTATTAATATGGAATAAAAATTATAATCAAAATCTATATGATTATTTGGTTTTAAATTATTGAAAACATCAATCACTACAAAATTTGAATCTAAAATAACAAGATCAATTTCTTGGTTAAATCCATTTGTTGTAAAAAATGTTTTTGGATAAATTAAAAAGTTTTGATTCGTATAATCTTCAAGACCCTTTATGTACTCATCAATATCTTTTTTATATCTAACCTTTGAACAAATTAACCGATACTTGTTATTTTCAAGTTCAATGATAACTTTTTTGAATTTACTTTCACTAATAAATCTTTTCTTTATTAGATTTTTTAGATATTTTTCTTTATTCATACTTTGTAATAATTATATAATTAAAATATGCAAGATATTTTAACAAATAGACAAAAAGAAATTTTAAAAGTAATTATTGATGAATATACAATTACTGCTCAACCAGTGGGTAGTCAAATTTTAATTGATAAATATTTCCCTAATTTAAGTAGTGCCACAATCCGTAATGAAATGGTTATTTTAGAAAAAAATGGTCTAATTACAAAATATTATTCTTCTTCTGGTAGAATCCCTTCATTACAAGGCTATGAATATTATGAAAAATTTTTACCTAATGATATCTCTAATAAATTTAAGATGAAGTTAAAAGACATTTTATCAAAAAGAAATTTAACAATTGATCAAGTAATTGATCAATCTGTTGCTGTTATTAATGAGATCACAAACCTACCTGCTGTTTCTACAAAATTATACAATAATGATTTACTTAAAAAAATAGAATTAGTAGCAATCAGTGAACAAGTAGCTTTAATTATTATTGTTACATCAAGTGGTCAAATTATTAAACATGAAATTGTTTCACAAAATTTAGAAAATATTGATGACATGATTATCTGTGTAAATGTTTTTAATGATAGACTAGTAGATACTCCAATCAAAGAATTAGAAGACAAAATTGATTTTATTAAAGAACTAATTAGGGATAAAGTTAAATCCTATGAATTTGTTGTTCAAGAGTTTGTTGAAAAAATATTTCTAAATATTAATTGAACTGAATATAAAATTCAAAATTCAAAAGAAATAACTGTTCATCCTGAATTTACAAATGTTGAAAAGTTTCAAAAAATATTAAATTTATTAAATGACGTTACAGTTTGAAAACAAATTGCTTTGAGTCATTTAAAAACTGGTAAAACAAGCATAACATACAATGATGAAGTTGGTATCGATGATATTTCTGTAGCATCAACAATGATTCAGTTAGGAGATATTAATAGAGAAATATCAATTGTAGGTCCTAATAGAATAACTTATGCAAAAGCTAAATCCCTTTTAAAATTTCTAAAAGAAGAGCTGGAGAAATATTATCGTAATGAACACTAATTTAATTTTTAAAACAATAAAAAAGAAAATTATTATAAGTGATAAAAAAAATAAATCAATTATTAATAATAAAATTTTAATTATTATTTATTTTTTAAAAATATATGGATATGATTATA